>DETS01000041.1:47750-70740 GCA_002361735.1 Lachnospiraceae bacterium UBA3282
GGGTATGGTTGTTTGATCATAGTAGTAGCCATTGTATTTGTGTTTTTAGCAGTTTGTCTGATTGAATTGCTAAAATCTTTAAAAAAATAGGAGGTATAGACTGTGATAATTTGTTTCGAGGAAAAAGATAGAGCGGCTATTGAATCAACGGGAAATTCAATTATAGAGTACAAGAGGTATATACATAATATGCAGAAAATTTTGCATGATGCGTGTAAAGCATTAGATGTTTTTTCCCTTAAAGTTAAAAAGGCATATGAGATAATTAAGGAAGCAATTCTTGAAGCGGCAGATATTATAAAAATGTATATCGAAGTGCTAAGGGATATTAAAAAACAGAATACAACATTTCGATATAAAGTAGTTAAATTCATAAGTAAATGTACAGGAATAGAATTTTATCGGATTTGGAAAGCAACACGCCATATATGGATGGCAAGGGACAGTGTTTAATATTTGTATATTTACTAATTGACATCATCAATATCTCCAAACTATAATAAAACAAAAAACATTCAGAGCCTAGAGCCATATACGGGACATCCCGTATTCGCTTCCGGGCTCTTTTTTATTCAGGCGGGTGGTGATTTTGTGGCGGAAAACTATGAAAAAGCAGAGAGGGACTACCTGGCGGGGGCCAAGTATAAGGATATTGCCACAAAATACAGGGTTTCCGTCAATACCGTAAAGAGTTGGAGAAAGCGATACGGATGGTCACGAGACGGAAAAAAAGGGTGCACCCCTAATGCACCCCAAAATAAAAAAAGGGTGTACCCTAAAAAAGAGAAAGTTGCACCGGTGCAACCGGAGCCTGTGAGGGAAGATTCCGACGAAGCAGAAAACGACGAATTGACAGAGAACCAGCGGCTTTTCTGCCTTTACTATGTGAAATACAGAAATCAGATAAAAGCATATCAAAAAGCATACCAGTGCAGCTATGAAAACGCGCATGCGTGCGCATACAGATGTTGGCAAATGCAGGCAGTCCAGACAGAAATAAAAAAACTACTGGATGAGGTGCACGAGGGCATCAAAATCGATATAGAGGATCTGATCCAGCAACAGATTGATATAGCCAGAGCGGATGTTACGGATTTTGTGGATATTCGCAATGGATTCGTAACGATGAAGGAGGATATGGACGGCACGCTGATCAGAGAGATTAAGAACACACAGTCGGGCATAGCGATCAAGCTATACGACAAGCAGAAAGCGATCGACTGGCTGGCCAAGAATATGCCCGGCGCTGGCAGCAGTGCCGCAGATGGCAGAAAACTGCTTGCAGACGTCCTGCTGGAAAGCAAAGGGAACCGCAGTATAGAAGATGTTGAAGGAGATAATTCAGATGAACATTCCGGCGCCGTTCAGTAACAGGCAGAAAGAATACATGTATAGATGCTTCTCGTCATGGTTCAACGTGGCGGAGGGCGGTAAGCGCGGCGGAAAGAATGTCTTGCAGACCATGGTTTTCTGCATGATGCTGGAAAAGCATAAGGACAGGATTCACCTGATCGGCGGGGTGTCTTCCGCCACGGCAATGCTGAATATCATGGACTGTGACGGCTACGGGCTGCTCAATTACTTTGAGGGAAGATGCCGAAAGGGAAAGTATAACAATCGTGAATGCGTCTATGTGAGCACGCCGGCAGGAGAAAAGGTGGTGCTGATCTCCGGGGGCGGCAAGGACGGTGACGAGAAGCTGATTAAGGGAAATACCTATGGTATGGCGTACATAACGGAGGCGAACGAGTGCCACCAGAAATTTCTAAAGGAAGTCTTCGACCGTACCATGTCCAGTTCAGACCGCAAGGTATTCCATGATTTAAATCCGAAGGAGGAAGAACACTGGTATTACGATGAAATCCTCTGGTTCCACGAGAGGCAGCAGGACGCGGATGAAGAATATGGATATAATTACGGACATTTTACGATAGCTGACAATTTCAGTGTGTCAGATGCCAAGTTAAGAAAGATATTGAGTACATACGATAAAAGCACAGTTTGGTATCGTCGTGATATCCGCGGGGAACGGGCGGTGGCGGAGGGGATCATCTTCAGAAAGTTCGCGGATAACAACGATCCTTATCTTTATGATGATGATGAGATTTTTGAGAAGGTTAAGAAGAACGGACAAGAGAAGCTGCAGTTAAAGGTACGGCCGAGCAAGGTAGTGATGGGCATAGACTTTGGCGGAAACGGGTCCATGACAACCTACGTGTGTACCCTGTATTTTCACGGATACCATGACTTCAGGGCAGCAGAAGAGCATAATATCCCGCTGGCAAAGGATATCGATACAGACAGGATATGCAGGGAATTTGTCTGGTTCTATAAGAAGCTGATAGAAAAGTATGGGAGAGTGGACTTTATATTCGGCGACAGCGCCGCCACGACATTGATTAACAGCCTGATCAGCGCCGCCAGGAAAGCCGGTCTTCCATGGAGGAATATAGGCGGGTGCCGGAAAAACGAACTGACGGAACGACCGAGGATGATGGAAAGGCTGTTAAGCACAGGCAGGATGAAGATCAACAGGATATGCGAGAGGCTCCGGAAAGCCTTGGGGAAGTTGAAATGGGACGAAGACCATCCGAACATCCCGGAGGATAAGAATATTGGCAACTGTAATGACTGGTGGGATGCGTTTTGCTACACCATTCTGGATTTTGTGGAGTTTATCGATCTGGACAGATAGGAGGAGACAATGGAAAATTGCGTAAAGGATCTACTGAACAAAATGGGGTACAAGGTAAATGAAGATGCGATGGGCGTGATCAAAGAGTGTGACGACTGGTATGCAAACAGGCAGATCAGGGAATTTCATCACAGAAGGACCGTGCAGGGGACAGAGTTTGACTTGGAAAGGATGAATTTTGCAAAGAGATGCTGCGCGGATGATGCAAACCTTTGTGAAGTTGTAGAGATCAATGCAGGCAAAGGGGAGCAGGGCGAGGCTGTCAGAAAGATACTGGAGAAGAACCGTTTTGATACGCAGTACAGGCGACAGTTGGAACGCGTTCCTGCAAATGGGACCGCGGCATGCTACATTTGCCTGGATAATGCGACAATATATGACGACGGGCATGCAGATGGCGGGGAAATCAGTCTGAACTATGTGGATGCCATGAGCTTTATGCCGCTCACAATAGAGAATGGGGATATCGTAGAGGCGGCGTGCTCTGGGAACACGATTAAAAACGGTAAAAAACAGACAACGCTGGTCGTATTCTTGAAGCAGGACGGGAGATACAAGGCTGAGACCCATATATTTGATGAATACGGCAAAGAACTGGAAACAAAGAAAATGGTGCTGTCTCTCGGAGAGGTCAAGCCTTTTGCGGTCATGAGAAATGCCGAGGTCAATAATCTCGACAATATGGAAGGCTACGGTCTTCCGAAACTGCTTGGAGCAATCCCTGTACTGAAAGCGCTGGATCTGGCATTCAATGTGCTGTTTAGAGACCTTGACAAGGCGGACAAGCTGATCCTGATCAATGAGCTGCTGTGCCAGTTTGATAAAAATGGGGAAGCAGTGACGCCGAACGAACAGGCAAAGAAGCTGTTTGTCCTGCTTGGGGAAAAGCTGCCGGATCAGAAAGAACTGATACAGGAATACAATCCGTCAATCAGGATCGAGGAGCTGACAAAAACGATCGAGCTTCTGTTGTCGCTGCTGTCTATGATGTTCGGGTACGGGACAAAGAAGTACAGTTTTGAGAATGGCAATATCACAACAGCGACTGAGTATATCGGCGAACGTCAGGACCAGATGCAGGAACTAAACCGCCAGAGGAAAGAAGCAGAGGATTATATCAAAGATATCTGCAGGGCAGTCTTATGGTTCGAAAATACGTTTCATGGGAAGACATATAATTTGGACGAAGATGTTATGATCGATTTTGACGACAGCTATATCACAGACAAGGAAGCGGAACTTGAAAGAAAGCGCAATGATGCAATCACTTTTGAGATAAAGGAGCTGCTTGAGTGGTATCTGCAGGATGCCTATAACGTGACGCCGGACGAGGCAAAGAAGATGATCGAGCAGCGGGATGCGGACGATACGGATGATGACGAAGAAGAACAGGATTAAGGAGAGAAGATGCTGTCAGAACAACAGATCGAGATCATAGCAGAGGCGTTGGTTCCGTTGTTCAATTATCTGGAGCAGGAAGTGATCCTGGATATCGCGGAGCGGATCAGCGGGACGATGGCATATACCAGAACGGCGGAACTAAAAGCGATCAGTATGAGGGCGCTGGGATACAGCCCTGCCAGAATACGGAAAGAGTGTATGAAACTCTTGAATGCGGATGAAAAGTACAGGAAGGCGGTCGCAAAGAACACGCTGGAGCATAAAAGAGAAGTCCGTAATTTACTCAAAGAGATCCTGCGGGAGGCGGAGAAGCAGAGTGGAGAGATACTGAAAGACGCAGCGGACACGTCTTACTTGAACGATCTGTCGATCTGGAAGGCAGCAGGCATGGATCTGACGGATGACAGCTATCTCCCCAGGCTGGTAAAGGCTGTTGAGAAGCAGACGGGGAGAGAGTTTAAGAACCTATCCCGCACGACGGCGTTTAAGTCGGTAAAAGGCTATGAGCCAATCGAGAGTGCATATAAAAGAGAATTGGATAAGGCGATGATCAAAGTGTGCAGCGGGGCATTCAGCAAAGAAGAAGTAATCCGCGATACGATACATAACCTTGCCGCAAGCGGACTGCGCACGGTGAAGTTTGAGAGCGGCTACTCCATGAATCTGGATACCGCCGTCAGGAATGCGGTGAGGACCGGCGTACACCAGATGCAGGCAAAGATGATGGACGAGAATATCCGGCAGACTGGGGTAGAATATGTCTACGTGCCAAAGCATTGGGGAGCGAGGAACAAAGGGACAGGTCACGCAAACCATGAGGCGTGGCAGGGCAAGGTATATGCGGTTTCTGCCGGTGATCACGCTGCGGAAGCGAAGCGCATCGGATATTCTGTTATTGAGGATCTTTATGAGGCTACGGGGTACAGCATGGACGGCAGCAGGGAGAGTGATCCGCTTGGTCTGCACGGGTATAATTGCCGCCACAGTCGCAGACCGTGGTTTGCCGGGATCTCAGATCTGAGTAATTTTCCGGAGGATCCCGAACCCGCGCCGGTAACGGTCGGCGGGAAGACCTATGACTACTATGCCGTCACGCAGAAGATGCGGAGCATGGAGAGAGGCGTCAGGGCACTCAAAAAGGAACGCGAGGCGCTGCGAGCCATGAATATGGACACAAAGGAGATCGATTATAAGATCAGGCGCAGGACGGAGGACTATAAGGATTTCTGCAAGGCAGCAAAGGTGAAGGAGAATACGGAGCGGCTGCGGTACGAGTGCAGCAGGGAGAATCTGGGGAGGTCAAAGGCGCGGAAAGAATACCGTGACGTTAAGTTTGAAAGTGAGTTAAAGACGAAGTCGCTTGGAGCATCCTCGGCAGTTGGGGACGGCAGTCAGCCGGTCCATATCGGGCAGATAGATATAGCAAAAAAAGAGGATGCCATAAGATATTTTGGAAATGAGATCAGAGGCAGCGAGATCGAAAAATTATATGTTATTGATAAAGGCGGCAATGTGTATTACAATGAGGGTGTAGAAGATGCAGTCAGCGTAGGGACGCTTGATTTGACAGACTGTATTGTCCTGCATAACCATCCTAAAAGCAATGGAATCGAATCATTTGGAGCAGATGATTTCCGGGCTATCAGGGATTATGGGTCAAGTGAATGGTTTCTTGTCAACGAGATGTATGATTATTATGCAAGAAAGATACGATCAATGGATAGTCTGGAGTATCATAAATATTATCGTATGGCGTTGGAAAATGCAGATAAGACAGATGATCTCCAACATTATATATTTGAATGCCTGAGAGAGGATGGATATATCGAGTATGTCAGAAAAAGAATTGACAAAGGATCAGCGGGACAGGATAAATCAGTTACTTGATCAATGGGAGAAAGACGTGGCAGAACAGGTAGACACGATACAGCAGCCGGAAGGGATTTTGGATGGTCCAAGATCACGGAAAATGGCAGAACTTGGAAAGGGGTATGCAAATAGGATTCAGGCTATAAAAAATGAGTAGTTATCTGATAAATTGACGTTGCGCCCTTTTTCATTCAATGATACGATGATATACAAGGAGTGATGTATATGGTCGTAAAGTGGTGTAAATGTCCGCGTTGCGGGTATGAGCACTTCATGAAGATAAGGCCGGACACTCGGATCAAAAACTTTCCGGCATACTGCAAGAAATGTAAAAATGAAATATTGATAACCATAGAGCCTAGAGCCGAAGTGGTCAATTCATAAAAGGATTGATCGCCCGGCTCTTTTTAGTTTGTTCCCATACTGCGGAAAGCGCAGTTAAAAAATATTTTAGGAAGAAAGGAAGCGGAGTATGAAGAACATCTTTGAGATCATGAAGGAGTATGGGCTGGAAGTGCCTGAGGACAAGAAAAAGGAGTTTGAGGCGGCAGTGCTGGAGAACTACAAGACGATCTCTGATTACAACAATCAGAAAACGGCGCTCGACACTGCAAACGAGAAGCTGAAGGCGGCGGAGGAGACGATGGAGGGACTCAACGGGAAGCTGGCGGAGTATAAGGACGTGGACGTGTCCGGGCTGAAGCAGCAGATTGACGGTCTCAAAGAGGATCTGAAGCAGAAGGATGAGGAGCATCAAAAGCAGCTTGCAGACAGGGACTTTGACGATCTTCTGAAGGACAGCATCAGCCAGGCAAAAGGCAGGAATGCGAAGGCAATCACGGCGCTTCTGGATGTGGAGGAACTGAAACAGTCCAAGAACCAGAAAGAAGACGTGGCAGCAGCACTGAAAGCTCTTTCCGAGCAGGAAGACAGCAAGATGTTATTCGGGGAACCGGACCCGAAACCGGTAGGAAACGGAAATCTGATCGGGCATGTATCGGGAGGAACGCAGACGGATGATGATGCGCAGCTGCGGAGCGTTATGGGCCTTCCGCCCGTTCAGACAAGCACAAAACAGGAGGGATAAGTAAATGCCGAACAACACAATTCAGTTAGCAAAAAAATATACGGCGCTGCTTGATGAGGTATATCAGGCGGCATCCGTAGTGGGGGATCTCAATACGAGCCCGGAGATGTCCAGGGCAGGGGCAAATGCCAATGAGATCGTGTACCCGCAGATGACGGTGTCGGGTCTTGGAGACTATGATAGAAATTCTGGATACACCACGGGTGCGGTGGACTTAAAGTGGAAGACGGCGGCCTTTAACTATGACCGTGGCACTAAGATCTCGGTTGACGTGATGGACGATGAGGAGACCAGCAGGCTCGCATTCGGGATGGCAGGCGCGGAACTTATGCGGACCAAAGCGGCGCCGGAGGGTGACGCCTTCTTCTTCGCCACGGTCTCGGCTTTCAGCGGGATTACGAAGGAAACTGGAACGATTACGACGGCGGAGCAGTTTTTGGATGCGCTGCTGACAGCCTGGAGCAGGATGGACGACGACGAGGTACCGCAGGAGAACAGGTACCTGTATGCAAAATCGGCGCTCTTAAATTCCATCATGGGTCTGGACAGCTATAAGTCAAAGGAGATCCTGAACAAGTTCGCAAACAAGAAACCCGTGCCGTCAGCACGGTTCTATACGGACATCGATATGCTGGACGGCAAGACCGCGGGGGAAGAACTTGGTCATTACAAAAAGAGCGCAGATGCGGAGGAGATCGACTTTATGATTCTACATAAGCCTGCGATCATCAAGTTCGATAAGCACGTGGCAAACGACATCATTCCCGCCCGCCTGAATGCGGACGCGGATGCGGACATCCTGAAATACAGGAAGTATGCCATGGTGGACGCTTACCAGAACAAGCGGGCAGGGATCTATATGCACAGCAACGCAGTCAAAACGACTGCATGAGGATTAGGAAACGGCACAAATCAGGAGGTGTGACGATGAGAAAAGTAGGAATGCACGCCGAGGCTAAAAGCAATGAAGACAAGAAGCTTGCCGAGGCAAAAAAGGAGCTTAAGAGACTGAAAGAGGAAAACAAGACCCTCCAGGCGGAGCTCGAGAGCCTGCGGGCGGAAAACGAGGCTCTCCTGGCAGCAGAGACGGGCGGGGATAAGACGCAGTAGGAGGAAAGAGGTATGTCGTTTATAAGCTGGGAGGATTATAAAGCCATAAGCGCGGAAGTGCCGGAGGAGGAGTTCAAGAGACTGCGCCGAAAGGCGGAGATCAAACTGAATGAGGTCACGCATATGCGCGCGGGGCGTTTCCTCTCGGCTTACGGCAGCAGACAGGCCACCGATTTCCAAAGACAGGTATATGAACAGATCCAGGCCACCCTGTGTGATCTGATCGACGCGCTTTATACCAGGGAGACATCCGGTATGGGCACCGGGATCTCAAGTGTCAGTAATGACGGCTATTCTGAGACATACCACATCAAGACCGAAGCGGAGATGGAAGCGCAGATGGTCAGTCTGATCAGAAGCGGGCTGAGCGGAACGGGACTGGCAGGTGCATTATGAGTGTGCTGTTTCACGAGACAATGACGGTCTACAATTTCAGTCTTGAGGATGGAATCGAAAAATGGCGCCGCACGGTGGTACGGGGGATCCAGTGGAGACACGGAAAAAAGGAAGTGACCGTGAAAGACCGGATAGCCACGGAGAACCGTGTGGAGAGCATTACCATTGATTTTAGGAGATCCTACGGCAATAAGCCTTATATGGCTCCTGACTGCTACAGGAAACTGACGGCGGCAGAGAAGGATCACTGCTGGACGTTGGATGATAGGACGGAGAAGGATGTGGTTGTATACGGGGAGCTGGCAGAGGAGATATCAAAGGAGTACCGGCTGTCGGCATTGATGAAAGATTATCAGTACGCGATGACCGTAAAGGCGGTATCAGACAACCGCAACCGCAGAGGTCTTAAGCATATCAGGGTGGTGGGAAGTTGAAGGTAAAGTATGACTTTAGCGTAAAGAGATGTATCAAAAACCTTGGTCTGGATGAGGGCGGCCGGGTGCAGCAGGTGGTGACAAATGAGGTCATCACCCTGTCGGAGCCATATGTTCCTTTTGCAGAGGGTGACCTTGTAAATTGCGTCCGTATTGAAAACGGCACTGATGCGGTATGGGGATTACCATATGCGCATTATATGTGGGGCGGGATCGTGTTTGAGGATCCAATCCTGCATTGTGCGGGGTTTCAGGTAGAGGATGGCGGATGGCGCTCAAGAAAAGGAGTGCAGAAGGTTCCGACGAATAGGAAGCTGGAATACCGGAACGGATCCCTGAGAGGTCCACAATGGGTACCGAGGATGCTGCAGGACGGCGGTGCAAAAAAGATAGAGGATGAGGCAAGGAAAGCGGTGAGGAAATGACGATAGCAGAATCTCTGATTGAATGGCTCATGGAGTTTAATGAGGACGGGAAACAAATGGAGAGGATCGACGTGGACAGGCAGTCTGCGGAGGTGGAGTCCTATTCCCTGATCAAGGAGCCGACCGTGAACAGCACAAAAAATGTGCTCGGGGAGGAAACGGTAACGGTCCATCACACGCTGATGGCAAGGCTTGCCGATCAGACCAATACGGACAGGATCGAAAACAATGCCTTCGGGGAGGCGATGGAGGAATGGATCGAAGAAAAGAACGATCGCAGGGAATATCCGGTCCTTACAAAAGGCAAAGTGGTCGAGGTCAGAGTCACAACGCCGTTTTTTGTCGGCAGGACAGAAACAAACAACAGCGTCTACCAGATGACGGTAGCGCTCAAATATGAGAAAGCATAGGAGGACAGACAATGAAATTACCGAGGGCAGCACTGGCACAGTGGTTATCATTTGACAAAGAGAACTGGACGTTGATCGGAAAAGACACAGATTCTATGTCCACGTCGATGAATCCGGATATCGAGCAGAAACAGAATGTGATTGGGGAAACGATAACGGAGCACAAAGGCTTTAAGCCGGAACTGGCAGTTGATTCCTATGCAGCCAGAACAGAGGATGCAATTTATAAAAACCTGCTCGACATCACAATGAACAGGAAATTTGATGATGAGTCAACTACGGCATTCCTTTTAGAGGGTGTTCTGGATGAAGCGGTTGCCGAATCGGACAATAAGACGCTGCTTGGGCAGGGATGGCTGGAAGAAGTTACGGTTGTCCCGCAGGAATACGGCGGTGGTATGGAGGCGTTTGGCATTCCGTTCAATGTAAGCCCCAAGGGCGGCGGAAGGACGAAGGGAAGCGTATCCGTGACAAAGAGGGTTCCGACGTTCACGCCGGGAGCTGAGGCAAATACGCCGGAAACAGCTTCGGCAGCATCTCAGACTGAGAGCAAGACGGCGGGTACGGCAGGCAAATAATTGAGCAGTGGGAGTGCGCCGGGGTTCGGTGCGCTCCTGTTCATAAAAGGAGGAAACTATGGGCGAAATGGTAAGCATGCAGTTGAAAAGAGAAAGCATTAAAGCGGAAAACCGCGTCATGCTGATGGATGTGGAATTTTGTAACGGCGATAAGATTATTGTTTCCGGCAACGATATCTCCATTATCGACCGATTCATGTACGCAGGAGAGCGATTGGAAGCGCTTGCTGATGAAATGGAGCAGAAAGAGAAGGAGATCAGCGAAAAGGATTACCGAAAGAAGATCGAGGAACGCAAATATTTCTCCGATAAGGCAGCGGAGATCATGGACGGCGTTTTCGGCGAAGGTACCACACGGAAATTCTTTGGCGACGTGTATAAAGCGATCCCGAACTTCCAGCCGGATTATGAATGTTTTATGGACTTCTGGGACGCCCTTATCCCCGTAATCGAGAAACTGTCAGACCATAAGGTTAAATTGGAGAAACTGGCGAGCAGAAAAAGAATGGAGAAATATCAGCCGCAGGATCATAAAAAGCCGGGCACAAAGAAATGATCGGGGCATTGCCTGAGACGTTGACGGTAGGAGACAGGGAGTATCCCATACGAACAGATTACCGCAGCGTCTTACAGATATTTGAAGCTTTTCAGGATCCGGAGCTTTATCCGGAGGAAAAGCAGCTCGTCTCAATCTATCTTCTGTTTGAGGATTTTTCAGACGGTGATGATGTGGAGACGGCTGTAGAGGATGGATTCGATGCGGCAGAGGCGATTAGGCAGATAGCATGGTTTATCGCAGCCGGCAGACCTGATAGGGAAGATAAGAGCCTTCCTACATACAGCTGGAGTCAGGATGAGCACATGATATTTGCCGCAGTCAATAAAGTGGCGGGTACCGAGACACGGGAGCTCCCTTATCTGCACTGGTGGACATTTCTCGGGTACTTTAACGAAATCGGTGAAGGGACGTTTTCTTTCATCGTCAACATTCGGAATAAGCTGAATAACGGGAAAAAACTGGAAAAGTATGAGCAGGAGTTCCTAACAAAGAATCACGATCTGGTAGAGATCAAGCCGGTGCTGACGAAAGAAGAACAAGAGCAGGAAGATGAGTATAAGGCATTGGTGAACGAGGTGCTAGGGTAAGTTTTATTTGAGGGCAGTTTTATGGCGCAGTATGACGGAAGTGTTCGGATCAATACAAAGATCAGAGTAAAAGAGGCGGAGGTACAGCTTACGACGCTGGAGAACCGCATGAGAAAGACAGCGGACAGAATAACTTCTTTGCGCTCTAAAATGGATGCCCTTAAAAATGCGAAGCTACCGACACAGGAGTACAAGGATATTTCGGAGCAGATCGCAAAAGCGACTGCGGAGTTTGATCGGCTTTTAGAAAAGCAAGAGCAGATGCAACGCACAGGCAAGGATCACGGTGCTGCATGGGACGAGCTTAACAGGAAGATGGATGAAGCCGGGAATACGATCAAATACGCTAAAGGTGAAATGCAGGATCTTATTGACACGGGAAAAGCATTCACCCTTGGCGCTGACACAGGAGAATATACGAAACTCGGACAACAGCTGCAGTATGCCGAGAACGAGATGTCTGTACTGAATCAAAAATATGATATCCAGGAGATGAAGCTGAAGAAAGCGGGAAAGGGATACAGGGATCTCGCAGGGAAAGCAAAGTCCGCTTTCAATTCGATTGGGAATGTATTAAAGAAAACAAACGCGACCGTGGATGCGTTCGGCAGGAAGATCAAGGAGACGGCACAGAAGCACCTTCCGTTTTTCAGAAAAGAAACGGAAAAAGCGAAGACATTCACTTCCGGATTTGCGGGAAGGCTGAAAAGTCTGGCGCTGTCGCTGTTGATCTACAATCAGATCAGCGCGGCATTCCGAAAGGTATCTTCTTCCATAAGCGAGGGATTTAAGAATTTATATAACGATAACGAAAATTTCAAAAATTCAATAGACAGCCTCAATGCAAGTGTCCTCACGCTGAAAAACGCATTTGCGGCGGCATTTCGTCCGATCGTAGATATCGCCGTCCCGTACATCCAGACGCTTGTGGAATGGCTCACGCACGCGGTAAACCTTGCGGGGCAGTTTTTTGCGGCGCTCACGGGAAGAAAGACATATACAAGGGCGATAAAGCAGACCGCGAAAGCTTCGGAAGAAGCGGCAGAGGCGGCGGAAGAAGAAACAGATGCAATGCAAAAGCAGCTTAGTCCTCTGGATAAGCTGAACAATCTGACGTCTGAAAATAATAAAGAAAAGGATAAAGGGAAAGATGACGGTGGAGCAGGGACCGGTATCATGTTCGAGGAGGTTCCGATCGACAGCAAGATACAGGATATGGCGGACAAAGTAAAAGACATCCTGTCAAAGCTCTTTTTCCCGCTGAAAGAAGCATGGGAGCGCGAGGGGAAATTCGTCATAGATTCCTGGAAATACGGATTAAAAGAAGTATGGAAGCTGATCAAGGACATCGGGCGGGACTTTCTCGAGGTATGGCAGCAGGAGGAGACCGTTAAGATATTTGAGGATCTGCTGCACATCATAGGCGATATCGGTCTTGTTATAGGGCATCTGGCCAGAAATTTCAGGGATGCGTGGAACGAGAACAAGACGGGCCTCCGTATCCTTGAAAATATCCGGGACATCATAGGCGTTATCGTTCACAATTTCCGCCTGGCAGCAGATGAAACGGTCAAATGGGCTGATAAGCTGGATTTTAGACCGCTTCTGGAAGCGTTTGAAAGGTTTTCGGAGTCCCTGATTCCGGTAGCGGATGCCCTGAGCGGCATCCTGTCGGACTTTTATACAGAAGTGCTCTTGCCGCTCGGGAAATGGACGATTGAGAAAGGTCTGCCGGAGCTGCTGGACGTATTTACGGCGTTCAATAATAAGGTGGATTGGCAGGCGTTAAGAGATAATCTGAAAGAGTTCTGGCAGCATCTGGAGCCGTTTGCGGAGACAGTGGGCGAAGGTTTGATCATCTTTATTGAGCGCGTTTCCGATGCGCTGGCTGACTTTATCAACAGTGAGGCGTTTGACAATTTCCTTACAAAGATCGAGGAATGGATGGACAGTGTAACGCCTGAGGATGTGGCGGATGCTTTGGTGGGGATAGCAGAGGCATTGATTGCTTTGAAAATTGCCCTTCTTGGTTTTAGTGCAATAAGTGCGCTTGCTGGTGTTTTTACAACAATCACTTCATTTTTTGGAACGATAGCCGGATTTGGTGGTTTGATTGCAAAAGGCGCGGGATTGGTTGCAACTGGAATCGGAAATATTGTCATGACGCTTGGCGGGCTCTTGCCTACACTTGCAATTATTGCGGCGGCAGTTGAAGGTTGGAAAATTGGTGAGTGGATAAACGAGCATCTTCTGGGAGTTGATACCCCATCATTTCATGAGATGATGGACGGAATCAAGGGCTCATTTACGGACGGGAGTTGGAAAGAGGCGCTGCACCTGTGGGGCGAGGACATCAAGGCGGCGTGGACAGAGATTTGGGGTTATGTGAAAGAGGATTTCAATCAATCCATTTTAGGGGAAATGGTCGGTTCCTTCACGGATGGGACATGGAGAGATGCGTTGAAATTGTGGGGAGACGATATTTATGAAGCATTTGTTACGCTTGGAGAACGGCAGGAAGAATGGCTGAAATCATTAAAAGAGAAGTGGTCAAGCACGTGGAGCGATATCAGAGAGAAAATAGACAGCAAGATTGGATCTATAAGAGAAACGGTTGGTTCTGCAATAGACTGGCTTAAAAGTAAGCTGGATGCCTTAAAAAGTTCTTTCAATATAGGGACGGGCGGTGCTAGTGGCATGAGAACAAGTAGCGCAAGGTCTGGTGGCGCCTCACGCATGGCATCTCCTTACGCCGCCAATCCGTCAATCGCTGCACTCGCAGATATGCCGATACCGGGCTATGCCACCGGACAGGTGATACCTAGGTCCATGAAGCAGCACCTTGCCATTCTGGGGGATAATACGCGGGAGACGGAAGTCGTATCGCCGATATCGACCATGAAGCAGGCTTTCATGGAGGCATTTGCAGAGGTCGGTTTTTCGGGTGGTGGAACCGGTGGAGGCAATACATATGAATTTTCAGTGGACGGACAGGTCTTTTTCCGCATTATGGAAAAATATGCAGCAGAATACAAGAAGCAGAACGGTGGAAAAATAGCGTTTTCATAGGGGCAGAATATGGCACAATTCAGATTCGGGAATTTTGATTTTCCCGCCAGATTGATAAAACCACAGACCAGGCAGAAGCCGAATCAGCGGCAGAGTATTGACGATTATACAGATGACACTGGCGTTACGAGGGACTTTGCTCTGCCTCACACGAAGACGGAGATATCTTTTACAACCCTTTCCATGACGGCAGCGGAGTTCAGGACGATCATGGACGGGTTAAGGGCAAACTATATCAACTACCTCAAGAGAGATGCAAATTGCCGTTACTATGACCACGAGAACGGGGAGTTTAAGACGGGACACTTTTACTTTGACAAAAGTTTTGAAGTGGTCGAGGAGAAAGAAGACGAAAACGGGATCCCGACGAAATACGGCGAAATGACGTGGACCTTTATCGAGTATTAGGAGCAGACTATGGAAGTATCAGAAAGCGTAAGGCAGGCATATCAGGGTACAGGAGTGACAAAGTATATCACTTTGACCTTCCCGGAGCTCAATATATCCATGATGACAGGTGATGGGCACATACACTCCGAGTCAATGCACCTGTCTGAAGGGCTTGTAAATTCGGACAGCATCGAGTTTGTCGGCTGTATCGCGAGTAAATTTAAGATACAGGTGAATAATCTGACAGCAGATGTCAAAGGAAAGAGACTGGTAGTAAAAATCCACACAGAAAGCACGGAAGATGAACCGGTACCGCTTTTTAACGGCATTGTGGACAGCGCCATCAAACAGAGCAATAAGCGTGTGAAAGAAATCACCGCTTATGATGAGCTATACACCCGCGGAAACATCGATGTTGCGTCGTGGTATAAGTCTCTCATCTTCCCGATCACGCTTAAAAACCTGCGTGACAGCCTGTTTGGATATATAGGTCTCGAACAGACGGAGACAGATTTGCCAAATGACGGTGTGAGTATCAAAAAGCAGTATGCCCCTAATTCCCTGCAGGCGTTATCGATCATAAAAGCGATCTGCCAGATCAATGGAGTTTTTGGCATCGTAAACCGGGAGGGGAAGTTTGAATATCGGACGCTTGGCGCTATTGATGATGGGCTGTATCCCGGTTTTTATCCGGGTCCGGATGCCTTCCCGGGCGTGTCATTGGGTGCACTTGGTTTAGATGACATTGACCCGACAGACTTTTCCTTTTATAAAAAGGTTGATTATGAAGAATTTAAGGTGAAACCGGTCGACAAGCTGACGATCAGGCAGTCCGAAGATGATCAGGGCGTGACCTACGGCAGCGGCATAAACAATTACATCATACAGGGGAACCCATTTACCTACGGGCTTTCCAAGGATGTTCTCCTGCAGATCGCGGAGAACATTTACCCGAACGTGCAGGGATTCTCCTATATACCGTTCCAGTCTGAAAATAACGGACTGCCCTACCTGGAGTGCGGCGTGGATGCAGCAGCCTATATGATGATTGACTTTGAGACGACGGAAGAAAACGGCGAGATTGCGTACAATCGGAAGAATTTTTACATCTTAAATAGGGAACTGTCCGGCATACAGGCGCTTAAAGATTCTTACAGCGCCAAGGGTGAGGAGTATCAGAGTGAATTTATCACAGATCTGCGGACGCAGATAGATTTAATCAAGAAGAATCAGGGAGCGAGTAAGCCGGATTTAGAAAACTATTATGACAAAGACACGATAGATGATATGTTTGCGAGTTTTGAAGGTGGCGGTGGCTCGAAAATAATATCCGTATCGCAACTGCCAACAGATAATATCGATACAGATGCTTATTATGCGATTCAAGGTATAGTGGTGGTGGAATAAATGGGAAGACAGAGCGCAAGATTATGGCATGATGGAAAAGATCATAAGGATATTTGGAAACTCATTGTGGATGAAGAAAATGCTTCTAATAATGCTTGGCGTATGCACTGGCAGATATACAAAGGGAATAGATTGCTTTGGGAAAAACTCCCTCCGAATTTTATGGCAGTATGTAGAAAAAGCCATAACGATACTGACTATTATTATGGGTCTGACGATGGAAAAAGATTTACTAATTATGGTTTTTGCATAGATTACTGTAATGATGCAACAGGCATCAGACTTAGAGACTTTTGTAAGGTCGGCAAATATATATTCTCGATAGGGTACGCAGCTGGGATATGTTACACGACTAATTTCTATTTATGGAAAACATTGGACGTGAAATTTGATTTTTTTAAGGGAGAGGATATTACACATATTGAAAATTATAACGAAAGACTTTTGATTATGACTAGATATAAAATCTTGACATACGATATCAGGAATAATGAGATAAAGTATATTCCAATAAATTACCATAACGGAATTGACCAGTTCGACTTTGCAGGCGCTGAAACATATGCTTTTGGAAACACTTTATTAGTGAAATGCAGAAAAACAGTGAAAATAACAGATGTGTTTGGTATACCTAGTAGTCGTAAAATAGAGCAGTTGCTTGTTTTCAAAGACGATGTGTTAGTAAAGACATTTTCTGAAAAATTGGATGAATATGGCAATACGCAAGCTCCATTTTTTGGTGCAAAGAGTTTAACGGGAGATGGCAATACTGCGTACATGATTGGATCTGAGGGTCTATTTACAGGGTATGGAAACAGAAATGGAATTCTTTCTTCAAAAGATGGATTAACATGGAAAAGTGAAGAAAATAACTATGTTGCATATGAAGCTATATCTTGCACAAAAAAAGGTCTATATGCTTTTTACCCGGATTATGGTATTGAAAGGGAGTATGTAATTTATAAGCTCGAAAACGGATCATTAAAAAAAATAGAAAATAGAGTAAACGCAAGAGCGGTAAAATACGACAGGGCAGGTATAAATAAGCTTTTGGCGTTTGAAGCAGAAGGTTATATGTATGCCAATGCGATTGTATTAGTCGATGGCGAAGAAAAGCTTTGCTTCGTTCGTTTTAAAAACTTTGAATCAGAAGAATGTGAAATTTTATCAGAGATGGCATTCTTTGAAGGAATTTATGTAGAAAACTGGGAGGGCTAAATCATGGCAACACGCGATACATACACAAAAGTGCATGAAGATTGGAAAGACAAGCCGAATAAGACAACGCCAGTATGGGCAGAGGATCTGGAGCACATCGAGCAAGGTATCAAGGATGCGGCGGACAAGCGGGCACTTAAGGAGATTTATGACGATAATGCGATAAATTTTGGTAGAAAAGTTGGAACAAGCTCTGGAAGCAGAAGCGCGGCGTTTGGGAATCAAAATACTGCATCTGGGTCGAGAAGTACTGTCACGGGATACAGAAATACCGCAGGAGGAGACGATTCGCTTGTAGAGGGGGGTGAAAATATTATCCTTGGAACGTATGGACACGGAGAAGGGTATGGAAATAAAAATTCTGCAAGAAGCTACGCGATTCATATGGAAGGTGGGTCAAATATTGCGGAGGATGGTAGTTACTTGCATTTAGAAGGATATGGGAACAAAGCGACGGGTGGGTCATACATCCACTTAGAAGGCGCAAATAATGAGATGCTTAATTCTGGAACATCATCAGCGCATTTGGAAGGGCAAGGAAACAGATCAAGCGGAAGCTATTCGCATAATGAGGGCGGTTATAATGTTCTTTTTGGAAATTACTCACATCTCGAAGGTTACGATAACACTGAGCAAGAAGGGGCATCAGTAAATCACATAGAGGGAAATTACAATAAAGTATTGTCGGGAATGTACAATCATGTTGGAGGCAACGGAAACACGGCAAACGGAACGGGCTTACATGTATCTGGTCTAAACAATAAAGGAGTTGGACAGTATCAATCTGTTTGGGGGAAATATAATGAGGAGAACGAAAATGCGGTTTTTATTGTCGGCGGTGGAACATCTGACAGTGACAGAAAAAACATACATACCATTGACCGGGCGGGAAACGGATATTTTGCGGGGGATGTGAAAAATGGCGCAGGAGTATCACTTAACAGCTTAAAATCTGCAATAGACAATCTGCAAACAGGCGGTGGGGTGACAGCAAAGGTCTTTGACACGAAAGCAGACCTCGACACGTGGCTTGCTGTAGAAGGAAATGCCGAAACATTGTCTGTCAGTCAGAATATCTATATAAAAGAAACGGGAACGCCTGATTACTGGTGGGACGGGACGGGCTTACAGATTTTGGAGACAGATAAGATTGTGATCGAGTCTATGACATACGACGAGGCAATGGCGATTCTGAATGCGACGGCAGAGGAGGTGGCATGATGGCAAAAATTCCGGATTTGGCTGCAATAAGGGATTGGTGCTTGACAAAGTTCCAACCGCGCGGAAGTTATGCAGCTTTGTCAGACATTCCTACACGGACAAGCCAGCTGACGAACGACAGCGGGTATCTCACAGTTGTACCAGCGGCAACAGCAGAAACCATCGGCGGCGTAAAGCCGGATGGTACGACGATCAAGATAGATGCAGACGGGACAATCCACGCGGTATCGTCTCAGGAGTTAGCAGAGAATATTCTTGGAGGTGCATCATGATATATAAGACAACGGATGCTCTGTTCACGGGCATATGCGATAAAATAAGAGCAAAAGATGGTACGGCGGCATTGATCCGGCATCAAGATATACCGGAACGGATCGCGGCGATAAGCGGAGGCGGAGGGGAAACATTTACGTCACCGTTTTACACATACGATGGTGGTGGGATGAAGATAGAAGATGGCGTGGCAAGCAATTTCGCATTATTATCATGTGTCTATTTGGGAAAGGCATTTAGACCATTGGATAAGACATGGGAAATTCGGACTAAATTCAAAACACCGACATATTGGAAAACGAAAATTTCAACATTATTTTCAAGTCAAATACACAGGGGATCAGTACAGTGTGATTTCGAAGTGCAAGACGGTGTACGAAAAATGTGGAGTGGTATGTCGGGTAATGGAGGAAGTTCTTGGTCGCACAGTGTTTGGTCAGATTATGAGTTTGAACTCGATAAATGGTACTGGATGAAATATATATTTGATGGAGAGAAATATGCAATTTTAATATCAGTTGATGGAACAGATTATAAAGAAATAGGAGTGATAAACTATAGCGGACAATTTTATCAACCCGAAAGTAACAACTCATTTATATTTGGAGGCAGCAGAACAATAGATAATGTGTTTGACGGAAGTATCGACTTGAAAGAAACATACATAAAAATCGGAGACGAAATCTGGTGGGGAAGGGAGAAGGCATGAGTGAAAAGGAGGTGGCGTAAATGGATTCGATAATAACAGCAATCATCTCTGCGGCGGCAACCCTGATCGTGTGTCTGTTAAACAACGGTTACCAGCGAAAACGCGATGAAAGAGCACGCGAGGCGGAAAAGGAACAGCAGCAGGCGGATCTGACAGCGCATTTACAAGAAATCATTGCGAATCAGGATGATTCGACGAGCAAGATCAGCAATGAGATTGAAATGTTGAAGTACCAGATGTCGGAACTGACGAAGCACGTCGAGAAACACAATAACGTGATTGAGCGCACATACGAGCTTGAAAAGAGAACGGAGCTGCAGGAGGAAAAGATTAAGGTCGCAAATCACAGGCTGGAAGACCTTGAAAAGGCGGTGGGACAATGAGAAAGCTGCTCAAGCATCGTGGGTACACGGACAAGCTGTACTTTTACAACTTTTGCGCGGTCCAGATCATCATTGCTGCAATTCTGATCATAACTGCGCTGGGAGGTGTGCTCAATCTGACGGACTTATCACCGCTTGCTGACATCCCGCAATGGGCATATGGGGAGCTTGGCTTACATACTGCATTGATTGTATGGAAAGCAAAGGGAGAAAATCAGCGGAAGTACAGATTCGGAAGGAATGGGCAAAGTTGCAAAGAGGATGAAGTTGCACCGGTGCAACCGGTAGAAATGGAGGAAGAATTATGACAGTAACATCATTTTTAATCATTTTTAGTACCTGTGCGGCGGCAACGTCGCTGATTACGGAGGGGGTCAAGAAGCTGTTGGATGAGGCAAAGGTGAGCTATGCGGTGAATCTTCTGGTGCTTATCGTGGCAGTCATCGTCGGATGCGGAGTGACGGCGCTCTATTACGTCAATTATAATGTACAGTTCAATGCCCTTAACAGCGTATACCTTGCCCTGATGGGAGTGGCAAACTGGCTGGGGGCAACGCTTGGATATGATAAAGTGCGGCAGACGATTGAGCAGATCGGGAATAAGTGAGATATGAAAGAGAAACTTGAAGGCACGATAGCTGTTATCTTCGTGATTCTGCTCGCATTATTCCTGGTCATGGCGCTGACTGCAAGTGACAGCGGCGCAATGGATCCGGTAGAGCAGCAGATCCAAGACGAGAGCATGATCATGTAAAGGAGAAAGAGATGAGGACAAGCCAGAAAGGAATTGATCTGATCAAGAAGTTTGAAGGCTGCCGTCTTGACGCCTATAAATGTCCTTCGGGGAAGTGGACTATCGGATACGGTCATACATCGGGAGTCGCGGCAGGGCAGAAGATATCGCCTGCACAGGCGGAAGCATATCTCCGCGCTGATTTGGAAAAGTTTGAGAAGCTGGTTGCGAAGTATGACAACACATATCATTGGACGCAGAATGAGTTCGATGCGATGGTGTCCTTCGCGTATAACACGGGCAGCATTGACAAGCTGACAGTGAACGGAAAGCGGACGAAAGCGGAGGTATCAGAGAAGATTCTGCTTTATGTCAAGGATAAAAACGGCAACGTATTGCGGGGACTTGTGAACCGTCGCAAAGCAGAGCAGGAGCTTTTTTTGAAAACTTACCCATCAGGTAAGCCGCAGACGGAGTCCGGCACGAAAAACAAGTGTAATGCGCAGAAGGTCATGATCGGCAGCGCAAGGAAGGATGAGAACGGACGCTATACGGGCGGCGCCGCAGGGGACCAGACCGGTAAGGAAGTATCGTTGCAGGAATTTTATAATCATTCCAAAGGCTGGTATGTTCTCAGGGCAAAAAGCGCAGAGGTTGCAGCGAAACTCGCGAACGCCATGCAGACGGCGTGTGACAACCAGAATATCGGGTACGATCAGGGACAGCGGCTTGATATCATCACCCAAATACGAAAATACGGGACGCTCGGAAAAATCGCTGTAAAGACTGAATGCGACTGCAGCTCTTTGGTTCGGGCGTGTTGCATCGAAGCGGGGTTTGACCCTGGCAATTTCACGACAGGGAATGAAGCGGCGGTTCTTGCCGGCACAGGATATTTTAAGACGAAAGCCCCGGTCACATCAGAGGCACAGCTTCGCGAAGGGGATATTCTTGTGACAAAAACGAAAGGCCACACGGTTATCGTTGTCGGAACAGAAGTGAAAAGGCAGACTCTCAAGCGCGGTAGTCGCGGCGCGGATGTGACATATCTCCGGCAGCGTCTCAAAGAAAAAGGTTATAACGTCGGAGAGATTGATGGTGATTTCGGCAGAAAGACAGAGAAGGCAGTCAGGGACTATCAGGTACAACATGGGCTTAAGGTGGACGGTATCGTCGGGGTTAAGACGTGGACATCCTTGGAAAAGTAGCGTATATTTTGGGATGAAATAATGGAGTAGTAAACAGTGCACACAACCGAAAAATCCCCCTGCCCACCCGAAAAGGCGGCTGCGGTCGAGCCAAAGTCGATGCTCTGGTCGATGGAGAGGTCAGCGGCAGGGTCGATGCCGTTCTTCTTTAAGATATACTCAAACACCATTTCGGGCATACCGCCCGCGCGTCCGCCGAGGACTTTTTTGCCCTTTAGCATATCCCAGCTGAAATTCTCGATCGGTTCTCTGGAGACCAGGAAATTACCCGCGCGCTGGGTGAGCTGGGCAAAGTTGACCGCATAGTCGGAAGCGCCCTCCTTGTAAGTGTAGATGGTGCTCTCGCTGCCCATAAAGCCGATGTCTGCCTCGCCCGTTAAGAGCGCGGTCATGGTCTTATCGGCGCCAAAGCCCGTGACCAGGGTCAAATCGATGCCTTCTTTCGCAAAGTAGCCTTCCTCGATCGCCACATACATAGGCGCGTAAAAGATGGAGTGCGCTACCTCATTTAATACGATGGGCGTTTGTCTGGGAGCGGACGGAGTGTTTGCCGCGCCGGTGTCTTTTGCACCGCAGCCCGCGAGGGCGCCGATCAGTACGAGCGCCGCCAGTAAGTAACTGCCTGCTTTTTTCATGTTCCTCCTTAGACTGCCAATGCGGGGCAGTCCCTAAAAGAAATATTTATTATAACCTATGCGCATGGGCAGGGAGGGTGCGGCGAATGGACGCTTTTTTGCAGGAAACGATGATTTTATAAAAAATACTTTCCTTTTTTCAAATAAGATGATATACTGGATGAGTCGTAAGTTTGCAGGCGTAGTTCATCGG
>DETS01000041.1:71021-81636 GCA_002361735.1 Lachnospiraceae bacterium UBA3282
AAGTTTGCAGGCGTAGTTCATCGGTAGAATACAAGCTTCCCAAGCTTGGGAGGGGGGTTCGATTCCCCTCGCCTGCTCTTTGCTTTTCGTAAGGGTGTCCCCTTCATATCCCCATCGTCCTTAATGTCCCCGTCATTTTCCATTAAAGTTGCCCTCCGAACACACACGGGTGTAGCCGTATACATATGTCATTGCATGTACTCCTTTTCATAAGATGAGTTATTGGTAATACATGGGTGTTTAGGGGTTCGGGGATACTCCCGACCTCCATCTTTTTCATATTGTCATATACCTCCATTTCTTACAAAAAAAGAGGCTGGGGTTTATCCCCAGCCTCTTGTATTAAGATTATTCCCAGACTTCTTCTTCAGTATAGAAGACACCATAACAATGCGCTACGCCTGTTTCAATGGCTGCCTTTGCTGCATGTTCATCCCACTCTTCGTAGGAATCGAAATGTTTACGGCAATTACATGCCCAGTGAGGAACCTGCTTTTTCACAAGCGTCTTTCCAGCGTGTTCATCATTCTGATCACCTGTCTGGTTCTCATCAGAAGTCTGATCTTCGCCAGCCTGATTCTCACCAGCCTGATTCTCACCAGACTGATCTTCGCCAGCCTGATTCTCACCCGTCTGATTCTCACCAGTCTGATCCTCGCCAGCCTGATCTTCGCCAGCCTGATTCTCACCAGTCTGATCCTCACCAGACTGATCTTCGCCAGACTGATCTTCGCCAGTCTGATCCTCACCAGTCTGATCTTCGCCAGTCTGATTCTCACCAGTCTGATCCTCGCCAGCCTGATTCTCACCAGTCTGATCTTCACCAGTCTGATCTTCGCCAGACTGACCCTCACCAGTCTGATTTTTATCAGAAGGCTGATTCTCACCCGTCTGGTTGTCATCCTCATATTCTTCGGTATAGAAGATAGCGTAGCAATGTGCTACACCTGTTTCGACAAACGCTTTTGCTGCGTGTTCATCCCATTCTTCGAAGGAATCGAACTGTTTGTGGCAGTTGCATGCCCAGTGAGGAACCTGCTTTTTCACAGGCTCACCGGTCTGACCTTCACCGGTCTGATCTTTACCGGTCTGATCTTTACCGGTCTGATCTTTACCGGTCTGATCTTCACCAGTCTGGTCATCATCCTTCTTGGACTCGTCATCCTCTTTGGATTCAACCCTGCGGATATCTTTCAGGTTGCATGCGCTGCATACGCGGCTTTCAACTTCGATGGCAATCAGTTCAGATTCTTCTGCGTCATATGCCCACTCAGACCATGTGTGGGGTGCCAAATCTTTCGCGCAGTCGGGATCTTCGTCCTCCTTAGGATCTTCGTCTTTCTTAGGATCTTCATCTTTCTTGGGATCTTCGGTTTTTTCAGGCTCTTTGGGATCTTCCTGCTCGGGAGCCGTATAACTGCGGTTCTGTACTGCCTTACAGGACATACATGTCCTGGACTCCGTGCCTGTGCCGCCTGCGGGTGCTTTCACGGTAACGTTCCAGTCGCTCCATGCGTGTACATGCACCGCGGGCTTTTCCGCCTCGTCCGCCAGACGGTTTATATCGTCATAAGCGACCACGTTCACGGTGACTGTATCGGATACGCCGTTCGCGGTTGCCGTGATGACAGCCGTGCCTTCTTTCTTTCCCGTCACGATGCCCTTGCTCACGGTAGCTACCTTGCCGTTGGAGGACTTCCATGCGACGTTCTTATTCTTACCACATACGGAACTCGTCAGAGTATATTTCTGCTTTGCGCCTTTGGTCTTCACGGTAATGGAATCTTCCGCGATGTCCACGGACGTCCCCATTACATCGACACGGCAGCTCATGCTGGTGTACTCAGGGTTTACGTCACTTGCCACAGTGATATATGCCGTGCCTGCACCTACCGCAGTCACTTTACCGTTGCTGCTCACCTGTGCAACGGACTCGTCGGAACTGATCCAGCGTACTTTGTCTTTCTTCGGCGCACTGCACTTCAACTGCTTTGTATCAGCTTTCTTCATGCCCGCATAAAGGGTTACCTGGGACTCGTTCAGCCCGTAAACAGTAAATACCTGGGACTTGCGTACTCCTTTGCCGGTAGACACCTCGATCGTCTCCGGTCCGTAGACCGTCACATAACAGGATGTGGACATGCCGTTTGCCGTTGCCGTGATGACTGCACTGCCTGCCTTCCTGCCGCGCACCGTTCCGCCGGAAACAGTTGCCACTTTCTTATCAGAAGTCGTCCACTTCACTTTCTTTTTGGGACCTACTACATTCGCCTTCAATTTGATAGAACTGCCGACGCCCTTCGTAGCCAGGTTCAGGGAACTGCTGTTCAGCGTAATGCCCTTGTTCAGCACATTCACCGTGCAGTACGCATAGTTATTGTTCGCACGCGCCGTGATGAGTGCCGTGCCTTCCGATACACCTTTCACATTGCCTTTTTCGTCAACCGTCGCGATTTCGGGATTGGAACTTTCGAAAGTCACGTTCTTGCCCGCGCCGCGTACAGTGCCTTTTAATCTGAAGGATGTCGCGCCGTCACCACCCACGTAGAGCGCCACCGTCCCCTTGTTCAGTTTCAGGGTGGAACGGATCACACGTACGTTCAGCGACTTCTTGACTGTCCCCATCTTTGCGGTCACCCTCGAGGAGCCCTGCTTCTTTCCATAGACACCGCCGTTATCGTCCAGATCGATGACCTTTACGTTGGACGCAGACCACTCAAGGGGCTGTGCCGCTGTCGTCTCGATGGACGTATACTCGCCCTCGTTCATGGTCACGGACTTCTTCGTGAAATTGAACGTAGGCACGGATGCCTTTTTCGCGGGCGCCGCCATAGCTGTCATGGGGATGTTCCCAAAACAGATAACCATAGCAAGCAGCCCTGCCATCAGTTTCATGATTGTTTTCTTCATAAGCAATCACCCTTACCTTTCTTTTTTATTTTGTAATTTTGTATATTTATTAAGGAACTTAAAATTCCTTTTCTTACCATATCGCTAGCTTAGTTTGTTGATCTTTCTTTGGGTCAGGATTGTTTTTACAAGCTGATAAATAAAGGCGGGGATGCCGACGAGAATCGAGAGAAACGCCTTAACTCCTATGTATATGATCCAAAACCACCATGTCCCGAAAATGGAGATTGGGATAAATGATTGCAGATAGGTAAGCACCTTCCATCCAAACGGAACGCAAACCCATAAAAGGAACTGTCCAATCCAATCTCCCAAACTGTAATCTTCAGTAAGGCTCTGCTGATAATGATACGAATACCAGATACAAATAGAAGCAATGACAATACCGATAATAGTGGTTTTTATGAACTCGCTGCGGGAGTCAACCAGAGCATCCTTGTATTTCTGCTTCCGCTGTTCCTCCTTATTTTGGGCTTGCTGCTGTTGGTCGTGCTGCGCCTTTTCGGCGCAGGATTCGCACATGCAGGGTGTGTATTTCTGGGCGCACTCCTTACACAATCCTTTTCCGCACTTTTGACAGGTCGCTACAGCTTCCCTGTCGGGATGGTTAAAACATTTCATGGCAGTAATACTCCTTTCACCTTTAATGATGCTTATTCTTGTGTGTCTAAATATTCCTGTGAATAAATTACAGTACCGTCAGCATTGACAATTTGCATACGGATACATTTAAGCGGTGTGCCCGTCTTTTCTTCGCACTCCTTGAAAAAACCGTCTAAGTTTGCCGCCCCGTTTAAGTTGCTCAACACTCCGGAAAATTCAGCGTCAATGTCACTCTGCTCAAGTCCGGCCAACGGTATATAATCTTCAAAGATATAGGAGAACACTAAAACATCCTCACCATCGGCAGAGTATTTTAAGCGGAGCCCTAAACCGCTCTTTGCCAATTCAGCATTGGCCGCTTCTGCACCGGCAACAACTTCATCACTTTCAAGCAGCTCTGCAAGCGTGGGTTTAGAACCGCAGCCAACCATGACAAGCATTACGGCGAAAACTATAACGAACATTTTTTTCATTTTCAATTTCCCTCCTCATTTGCAAAAAAATATTAACTATATAGGCAAATAATAGCCTTTATAATTTATTTTATGTTATCACAACAGCCTATACAATTCAAGTATAATTAAATTGTATGGGCAGGTGAAAAAATGAATTACTACGAGATCGGACAGCGTATACGAAAATTTAGAAAAGCATACAATTACTCACAAGAGCAACTGGCGGAAAAGGTCGGAATATCAACTACACATATGAGTCATATTGAAACCGGAAATACCAAACTAAGTCTTTCGGTTTTTGCTAATATTGCCGACGCCTTATCCGTGCAGACAGACGAACTGTTATACGATGTTCCGCAGATCAATAAAACGATTATCAAACACGAGTTGACAGAAATAATTGATTCATGCTCTCAGCAGGATATGTATATTATTTTAGACGTACTGAAAACGCTCAAATCGGCATTAGCAAAATATAAAAACCCTAATTCGTGAAGGTAAGAATCTGTAATGGCAAATCGGTATAAACAATAAAGGTCATATTGACAGTGCTGCTTTACTCATGTTAAGCTACTTTAGCGTTGAACTAATTGTTCGGTACGGTGAGGAGATGAAGTGTTGAAAACCTCCTTTGATAAGGAAAGCCGCCATCGGTTTTCCTTTATCTTTTGTATGCGGTTTTTGCGGTGGGGCGACATAGGAGGGCGGGAGGTACGAAAGAGATGTGGATCTGGTTGGTTTTGTTATACGGTGTCCTGAAAGGCGTGCGGGAGATCGTCAAGAAAAAGGCGTTGGAGCAAAACTCTACCATTGAGGTATTGTTTATGTATACTTTCCTGTCTTTTGCCATAGTTTTACCTACGGCAAAGCAGGCAATGGGGGTAGAACCGCGCTTATATTTTTATATTGCCATGAAGTCCTTTGTGATCTTTTTAGCGTGGATGTGCAGTTTTTACGCCATTAAGCGGATGCCTATCAGTCTCTACGGCGTGCTCGACCTTTCCCGGGTGCTGTTTGCCACCCTGCTCGGCGTGATCGTGCTGCAGGAGACGTTGGGAGGTCCGCAGCTTATCGGGCTGCTTTTTGTATCGGCAGGGCTACTCTTTCTGAAATATAAACCGAAAAGTCTGCGGGAGGCGGGAACGCTTGCAGGGGAGAAGGTAGAAGCAAAGGTCGTGGTGATGGCATTTCTTTCCTGCCTTTTCAATGCGTTCTCAGGACTTCTTGACAAGCTTTTGATGCGGGAGATCACAAGCTCCCAGCTCCAGTTCTGGTATCTGCTGTTTTTGGTTTTGTTTTATCTGGCTTTTATCTTGATTTCCCGTACACCCGTGAACTGGAAGCGGGCAGTCTGCAATAAATGGGTCTGGCTTTTGAGCCTCCTCATCGTGATCGCGGACCGTGCCCTCTTTGTGGCGAACGGCATGGAAGGAAGCAAGGTTACGGTGATGACCCTCTTAAAACAGGCGGGATGTGTGGTGACCATTCTGGCGGGAAGGATTCTGTTTCGGGAGAAAAACACGGGGCATAAGCTGGTTTGCGCCGCCATCATCGTTGCCGGTATTGTGATCGGAGTGATGTGAGGCGTACGATGTGGGGACACGTTAAGAACCTCTTGTCGGTGGCGGATAAAATGTGCTATACTAAAGGAAAATTTTGCATTGGAGGAGGACGGAATATAATGAACAACGAACAAACGTTTAACGGTGCGCAAGCAATGAACAAAGTGGCAATTGCCTGTCATGCGGTAACCGTTGCCGTGTTGGAGGCTGCCTATCTTTTGGAAGTGGTCAAAGGGAGCAGAACCTGGGGATATTATCTGATCTTTTCCCTGTTTGCGCTGGTGCCGCTGATCACGGAAATGATTGGCTATCATAAAAATCCCGAGGAGGAGAAGCTTAAGTATCTGATCGGTGCGGGGTATACCATTTTCTATATTTTTGTGGTGGTAACTACGACCAATGTGATCGCGTTTACTTATATTATACCGATTTTATCGGTGATCATCCTCTATTCGGACGTCAGACTCTGTGCTTTTGTGTCGGGTGCGAGTGTAGTCATCAATATCCTGTTTGTAGGGTATCAGGGCATTTCGGGTAATATTAAAGCGGAAGAAATGGCAACCTACGAGATTCGTGTGTTTTTACTGTTACTGATTTCAATCTTCCTGTGCAGGGCAACGGCGACGCTTGAAAAGATCAATCAGGTCAAGCTTGCGGAGCTTGATAAAGAGAAGGACAATGTTTCCGAGCTCCTTGACAGGGTGATGGTAGTTTCCGGTCAGATGTCAAACGGCATTCTGGATATGGCGGATCAGATGCGGCAGTTGGGCGAGGCTGTGAGTGAAACCCGAAACGCCATGCAGGAGGTTTCTTCGGGCACCAATGAGACAGCCGAGTCCATGCAGAATCAGCTCGGAAAGACGGAGGAGATTCAGAACCACATCGTGCAGATGGGGGATGTGATGGCGGCGATCGGTCAGAGTATGGCGGAAGCCAAAGGCAGCGTAGACCTCGGCAGGGAGAATCTGAACGAGCTGCGCAGACAGATGGAAAGCACCGAGCGGGCCGGCAGACAGGTGGTGGAGGATATGAAGGAATTGGAAATCTACGCCTCCAATATGCAGACCATCATTGATATGATCACCAGCGTTGCCAGCCAGACGAGTCTGCTTGCGTTAAATGCAAGTATCGAAGCAGCCAGAGCCGGTGAGGCGGGCAGAGGCTTCGCGGTGGTGGCGACGGAGATTTCCAATCTGGCGAACCAGACCCAGAGCGCGACCGTCAATATCACAGATGTGATCCACAGCGTTTCGGAGAGGTTGAAGGTGGCTGTGGATGCGGTGGAGGAGCTGATAGTGAGCAACCAGAAGCAGAATGAATCCGCGGCGCAGGCGGAGGAGAGCTTCGGAAAGATCGCCGAGGGTACAGATCAGGTAGATGAGCAGAGCAGACGTCTGGATCAGGCGGTCAAGCAGCTTGCCGATGCAAACCGTGTAATCGTAGAGAGCATACAGACGATTTCCGCAATTCTGCAGGAGGTTTCGGCACATGCGCAGGAGACCTTCAACGTAAGCGAGAACAATACCAAGATCGTTGAGGAAGTAGACACACTGGTGGAGACGCTCAGCGAGCAGGCACAGCAGTTGAACCGGAGATAAAAGGAGGAAACCATGGGGTTTATCAAAAATCAGTTTTTAAGCGTAATAGAATGGCAGGAGACCGGTGAAGGCGTTCTGTTCTATAAGTTTCAAAACCAGGAGATCAAGAAGGGATCCAAGCTGATCATCCGTCCCGGTCAGGACGCGATCTTTTTATACAACGGCAGAGTCGAGGGTATTTTTCAGGAAGACGGGGAGTACGATATCGAGTCGGATATCATTCCTTTTCTTACGACCTTAAAGAGCTTCAAGTTTGCTTTTAACTCGCCGCTGAAGGCGGAAGTGCTCTTTATCAACACCAAGGAGATCATGGTAAAGTGGGGCACGAAGAACGCCATCAATCTGCCGGCGCCCGGACTTCCCGGCGGTATGCCAATCCGCGCGTTCGGTACCTTTAACTGCCGCGTGGCGGCGCATGACGTGGTGATCGATAAACTTGCCGGCATCAGGCAGACCTACACGGTTGGAGATGTAAAGGAGCGTATCGTTGCGAGCCTGGACCAGCTTCTGATGAGCTGGATCGGTAAGGAAGGCCACGATATGTTCAATCTCCAGATGGACGCCGGGAACATTGCCAAAGGCATCGAGGGAGAACTCGATGCGGATATGCGGACGATAGGCATCGGCATTTCCGGCTTTACCATCGAGAGCTTCTCTTATCCCGAGGAAATCCGTAAGATGCAGGAGAAGGCGGCAGCGCAGTCTATGGTGGGCGACATGAACAAGTATACCCAGATGGCGGCGGCGGATTCTCTGGGCAAAGGCGGCGGAGGCGGTACGGGCATGGCTTCCGATATGGTGGGTCTGCAGATGGGTATGGCGATCGGACAGCAGATGGTAAACCAGATGAACTTAAACGGTCAGGCGAATGCGGCGCCTCAGGCGCAGGGTCAGCCTGCGGGAGCGGGCGGACAGGGACCGAAATTCTGCCCCAACTGCGGCACACCGACCACGGGGAGCAAATTCTGTGGTAACTGCGGCACTCAACTTTTATGAGTCGGCAAAGAGATATTTTCAGCCGTTTAAGACAGACGAGATGGGATTGTGCATGACATGTTCCCGATTGCAGCAAAGATAAGATCACAGTGTAAGGAAAGATTCACATGAGCATATATGATACTTTGAATGAGAAACAAAAACAGGCCGTCATGCAGACTGACGGCCCTGTTTTGATTTTGGCAGGCGCAGGTTCCGGTAAGACGAGAGTGTTGACGCACAGGGTGGCATACCTGATCGACAGGGCAGGGGTGGCGCCCTATCACATTCTGGCCATAACCTTTACGAACAAGGCGGCGGGCGAGATGCGCGAACGTGTGGACAAAATCGTGGGCTTCGGCGCGGAGCAGATTTGGGTGTCCACCTTTCATTCCACCTGCGTAAGGATTTTACGCCGTTACATAGACAGGCTGGGCTATGACAATCATTTTACAATCTATGATACCGACGACCAGAAGGGTATCATGAAAGAAGTCTGCAAAAAGTTACAGATTGACACCAAGATGCTCAAAGAGCGCACCATCATGAATGCCATCTCCTCCGCGAAAGACGAGCTGATCAATCCGCAGGAATACGAGATGCAGAACGGTTACGATTACAACGGCGGTAAGATTGCCAAAGCTTACAGAGAGTACCAGGCGACTTTGAAGAAAAATAACGCCCTGGACTTTGACGACCTCATCATGAAGACGGTGGAGCTTTTCAAGGCGGACGCGGAAGTGCTTGCGGCTTATCAGGACAGATTCCGCTATATTATGGTGGACGAGTATCAGGATACCAATACCGCGCAGTTTGAACTGATCCGACTATTGGCGGCGGGGCACAGGAATCTGTGCGTGGTAGGCGACGATGATCAGTCCATCTATAAGTTTCGGGGAGCCAATATCCGCAATATCCTGGATTTTGAGAAAGTCTATCCGGAAGCCTGTGTCATTAAACTGGAGCAGAATTACCGCTCCACGCAGATGGTGTTGGATGCGGCAAATGCGGTGATCAAAAACAACGTAGGGCGCAAGGATAAGGCGCTGTGGACGGATAAGACGGAAGGCGAGCGCATTCACTTCCATCAGTTTGACACTGCATATGAGGAAGCAGAGTACATCGCGGGGGATGTGGCGAAAAAGAATAAAAAAGGCGCGGCATCCTACGGGGACTGTGCCGTGCTTTACCGCACGAACGCGCAGGCGCGTCTTTTGGAAGAACGTTTTATCATGGAAGGCATTCCCTATGATGTGGTCGGTGGCACAAACTTTTATTCCAGACGCGAGATCAAGGATGTGCTCGCCTATCTGAAAACCATCGATAACGGCAGGGATGACGTAGCGGTGAAACGCATCATCAATGTGCCCAGGCGCGGCATCGGTACGGCGACCATCGTGCGGGTGCAGGAATATGCCGACGAGAGGAATATCAGCTTCTTTGATGCCCTGACGGAGGCGGATCAGATCGTGACCATCGGCAGGAGCGCGGGAAAGCTCAAGCCTTTTGTGACCATGATTCAGAGTTTCCGCAGCAAGCAGGAATTTTACAGCCTGGAAGAACTTGTGCGGGATGTGCTGGATTTGACGGGTTATGTCAAGGAACTGGAGGAATCCGACGAGGAGGACGCGGCGGACCGTATTGAAAATATCGAAGAATTGGTCAGTAAGGTGGTGGCTTACGAGGAAGAAAACGATGAGCCGACCTTGAGTGAGTTTTTAGAGGAAGTGGCGCTGGTAGCGGATATCGATCGGGTGGACGACGGCGACAGGGTGCTTTTGATGACCCTGCACAGCGCCAAAGGTCTGGAATTTCCCCATGTTTATCTGGCAGGCATGGAGGACGGCGTATTCCCGAGTTATATGACGATCACCGCAGACGACCCCATGGAGATCGAGGAGGAGAGGCGCCTTGCCTATGTGGGGATCACCAGAGCGAAGGACGAACTGACCCTCACCTGCGCGAAACAGCGCATGATTCACGGGGAGACACAGTACAATCCCGTCAGCCGTTTTGTGCGGGAAATCCCGCCCCTGCTCATGGATGACCCGCCCGCGCCCTCGAAACGCAGGGTTTCCTTTGCCGACGAAGAAAGCTATGGGCAGGATTCTCATGAGAGAAGCATTCTGCGCGCAAAGCCTTTTTCACCGGGAGAAAGTGTGACGGCGAGACCGAGAGCCACGGTGCGCCCAAAGCGGACGGCGGAAGAAAATCGTCCCTTTATTATGAAGTCGATTGCGCAGGCCGCACCTTCGTCGGGAAAGACGGCGGAGGCGCTTTCGGCAGGCAGGACGGCGGCGGATGCAGAACCGCTCCCGGCAGGGAAGCTTGCTTACGGGGCAGGCGACCGCGTGCGTCACGCCCGCTATGGGGAAGGCACCGTCTTAAAAGTAGAGCCGGGTCCCAGAGACAGTCAGGTGACGGTGGTTTTTGACGAGATGGGACAGAAAATCATGTACGCGGGCTTTGCCAAACTGCAAAAGATATAAATTAGGGACAAATTGGGATAAAA
>DETS01000041.1:81910-84305 GCA_002361735.1 Lachnospiraceae bacterium UBA3282
ATTGGGATAAAATTGCAATTTTTTCATAAAATAAAACTGTAAGATATGGTAAAAAATGAAAGTACATGGTATACTAGACGCAGGCTTAGTATTAAATTGAAGGGAAAGAGAGGGTTACAGGATGAGTAAGAAAGAGATTTTGAATAAATTGGATGAAATCATGGACAATGCGGGTGTAAACGAACTGCTCGGCAGAAAACACGAGGAGGAGAAAAAGCCGAATACCTTGCTGTGGGTGCTGGCGATCATTGGCGCGGTAGCGGCTGTTGCTGCCATTGCATATGCGGTATACCGCTATCTGACACCTGATTATCTGGAAGATTTCGATGATGATTTCGATGATGACTTTGATGACGATTTCTTTGAGGATGAGGATGACGACGAGACGGGAAAATAAAGCCGTCGATTCGTGATGAGACAGGAACTTGCAGAGCCGGCGGGAGAGGATTGCCTTTTCCGTCGGCTCCTTTACATGGAGGAAGTATGAAAAAGGGACAGGTCATAGAGGGCGTTGTGGAACGCATCGACTTTCCGAATAAAGGGATCGTTGTCTGTGAGGAGGGCGTCTGTACGGTAAAGAACGCCCTGCCGGGGCAAAAAGTGCGGGCATCCGTCAATAAGGCGAGGAATGGCAGATACGAGGGACGTCTCTTGGAAGTGCTTGCGCCCGCGCCTCTGGAACAGGAAGCGCCCTGTCCTCATTTCGGGAGTTGCGGCGGCTGCACTTATCTTTCTTTCCCTTATGAGGAAAGTCTGGCAATCAAAGAGGGACAGGTGCGGCGGCTGCTTGCGCCCGCGCTCGCGTCTCAGGAAGAAACATGTCAGTTTGAGGAGATTAAAGCAAGCCCTGCGGTCTTTGGTTATCGCAACAAGATGGAGTTTACCTTTGGGGACGAGGTAAAGGACGGTCCCCTTGCACTGGGGATGCACAGGCGGGGGAGCTTTTACGATATCGTATCGGTGACGGGCTGCCGGATCGTGGATGAAGATTACCGAAAGATTCTCAGCTGTGTGCGGGATTATTTTGCTGATCTGCAAGAGCAGGGCGTGGCAGTTTCCTTTTATCACAGACTGCGCCATACCGGGTATCTGCGTCATCTCGTGGTGCGAAAGGCGGCGAAGACAGGGGAAATCTTAGCGGCGCTGGTGACGACGACGCAGTGGGTCGGGGGGACAGACAGAGACGCCGGGGAAGGGCGGCAGATAGAGAAGGATGGCATGCGCGGACAGAAAACGGCAGAGGCACAGGGAAGTGGTATTTCAGGGGGATGCGGGAATGAGCAGGACATGCTGGATGGGTTGAAAGAGCGCCTGCTTGCCCTGTCCCTCGACGGTGAAATCGTCGGCATCCTGCATGTGAAAAATGATTCTCCTGCGGATGTGGTGCAAAGCGATGAGACTGAAATTTTGTATGGCAGGGATCATTTTTTTGAGGAGCTTTTGGGACTTACGTTTCGCGTTTCGCTGTTTTCCTTTTTCCAGACGAACAGTTTGGGGGCGGAGCTGCTCTACCAGACGGCACGGGAGTATCTTTCGCACTCGGTATCGGTGCAGGATAAAATCGTCTACGACCTCTACAGCGGGACGGGCACCATCGCGCAGATGCTGGCGCCTGCGGCGAAAAAGGTGATCGGTGTGGAGATCGTGGAGGAGGCTGTCCTGGCGGCGCGGGAAAACGCAGCGTTGAATGGTTTACATAACTGTGAGTTCATTGCCGGGGACGTCCTTAAGGTATTGGATGAGATCACGGAAAAGCCGGATGTGATCGTCTTAGATCCGCCCAGAGACGGCGTGCATCCAAAGGCGCTGAAAAAAATAATCGACTATGGTGTGGACTACATTCTCTATATCTCCTGTAAGGCGAGCAGTCTGGCAAGAGACCTTTCCGTTTTCATCGAGCGGGGGTACGAAGCGCTGCGGTGCGTGCCCATCGATCAGTTTCCGTGGACGACGGGGGTGGAGACGGTTGTCTTACTTTCCAAGGGAGAAATCCAGTCTAAGAAGATAAGGGTTGACTTTTCGCTGGAGGATATGGATATGTCCGGTTTCCGGAAGGGTGCAACTTATGAAGAAATCAAAGATTATGTATTGAAGAAGTTTGGTGTGAAGGTGTCGAGTCTCTATATTTCTCAGGTTAAGCGGAAATGCGGGATTGAAGTTGGTCAGAATTATAATTTGTCTAAGAAGGAAGATGCAAAAGTGCCGCAGTGTCCGCCTGAGAAAGAAGAGGCTATTAGGGAGGCGTTGGAGCATTTTGGGATGGTATAGAGAGGGGCGTTAAATTATGCAGTATATCGTTATAGCTGGATGGAATTTGTTGAGGCAAATAAAAAGCTTAAAAAGTGAAAAAAATTTTAGTTTGTGATAAAATTAGGCTCTTCATGGGTAATAGTGG
>DETS01000072.1 GCA_002361735.1 Lachnospiraceae bacterium UBA3282
CTGGTGAAGGGTGATGAGGTGGTCGAGGGAGGAAAAATACTGCCCTATTTTTTTCTGTTCCTCTATTTGTGGCATCCAAAATTCAGTCTTTAAAAAGTTATCATTATATAATCTCTTGATTGTACTTCCTTCTATTCCGGACCACTTTACAAACGCATATACACACTTCAAAAATAAATTGTCAATTTTATCATCATGCTTAAACCATACTATATTGGAATCTTGAAAGTATGCATTCTCCCCAGTATATTCAACGATTCTTCCAATTGTTCCAGATGCTGAAATCAGCATATCTCCAATTTGGGGATATGGGAATTTTTCTTTGTATTCCTCATATAATTCTCTTGTAATAAATGCATCTGGTTCACCGCCAAAAGTTCCAATTTTGTAAAAAGGAATGTCTCCAACTGTTGAAGTCTGTTCTTTGAAGATTCTCTTGCACATAGACACAGAACCTAAATCACCAAACTTACGCTGTTCCCAAGCTTCAGTAAATCCGTCAAATCTGATCTTGGGGACATTGCTCCCGTTTTGAGGAAACATATTTTGCAACATATATTTTTTTAGATTTTTTGTCTCATCATACTTACGCTGGTGAAGGGTGATGAGGGAATTTAGTTCGGTAAAGTATTTTCCAATGGCTTTTTGCTCCTCAATATCTTGTGGCACTGATAAACTTGTTTCAAGAAAATCTGCTGGAGCTATATTGAGTAATCCATGATTTCTTGCGCCCTCTGATGCAATCTCTCGAATGCCCCTGTGCCACAAATCTGTATCATAGTATGTCGCCAAATAATCTGAATCAACCTCTGCATTTTCATTTATAGCAAACACGATATAAAGTGTTGATAGAACACCATTTTCGTATCGGTCAAGCCTTTTTATTGCCCCCCACGGCGCATCTGATGATGTGCTTTTGTTATACGCAAACTCACCTTTTTTCATCAGATAATAACCGCTCACATCTTTACTGGCTACTCGCTTATCAAAAAATTCATTTTGGTCAATCAGTCCGTATTGTGCTGAAATCGTTAGCGGTAATGTAGATACTAAATCTTGATTTTTCCTAGTTACCCTATCAGCAATTTCCCCCAGCTTACGCTGTTCCCAAGCTTCTGTGTACCCTTTAAATCTAATTCTAGGCTTATTCATGTCCATCACCTCTCAATCGTCTTAATCAAATCATTTAGCATTTGATTGATAGTTTCATCAGAAGAAGTCAAATCTCTCATCAGAGATACAAATTCCCCCTGAATCCGGTTGATTTCTTCCTCTGTCTGTTTCATATCGTTCATAAGGGCGTTCAAGTCTACTTCTTCCTCTTTTTCAAAATTGTCCACATATCTGGGGATGTTCAGATTGAAGTCATTTCTTTCTATATCTTCAAATTTCGCGAGAAATGACTCTTTTTCTACGGTTTCCCGATTGCTGTACAGTTCTATGACAGAATCGATATGCTCATCTGTCATTGCATTCTGTTTTTTCCCTTTTTCAAATTTCCGAGATGCGTCTATAAATAATACATCCCGTCCGTCCCTGTGTTTTTTCAGTACGATAATGCAGGTGGGAATAGAAGTGTTGTAGAATAAATTTGCCGGGAGTCCGATTACCGCATAGATATTTCCGGCTTGGAGTAGTTTCTCTCTTATCTTTCCTTCTGCCGCGCCGCGAAACAAAACCCCGTGCGGCAATACGATTGCCATTGTTCCATTGCTTTTTAGGTGATATAGACCATGCAGTAGAAACGCATAATCAGCTTTCGACTTTGGAGCTAACACACCGTAATCACTGAACCTTTCATCCTGAAGGAATCCGGCGGCTGCGCTCCAGTTTGCTGAGTATGGCGGATTCATGAGCACCATGTTAAAATCGGTGTCCTCATCCGTAGGCCAGTCTTCGTCAAGTGTATCGCCGTTGCGAAGCTTTTGGTTTTCCGGAACGATGCCGTGCAGAAACATATTCATTCTTGCGAGATTATAGGTAGACGTCATAAGTTCTTGTCCATAATATTTTATATAGCCGGGTTCAGCGGCATATTTCTTTGCATTTAGCAACAGAGAGCCGGAACCCATGCAGGGATCATATACCGAAAGTCCCCGTTTTTCCGCCTGTCCGGCAATTGCAATTCGGGTCAGAATTTTGGACACTGCTTGTGGTGTGTAAAATTCCCCGGCCTTTTTGCCCGTTTCGGAGGCAAACTGTCCAATTAAATATTCATAGGCATTTCCAAGAACATCCGATTCTGTATTTAAAAGGTCGGCCCGGTCAATTTCCCTGATTAAGCAAGAAATGGTATCGTTCTGTTTCTGGTCTCCCGATCCCAGACGGTTGGAATATAGGTCAATATCGGTAAATAAATCCGCAAACAAGGGATCGCTCTGTTCAATGTTGTTGAAGGCTTTCTGAAGCTGTTCCCGACTGAAGGCATTATTTCTGGCGGCATCTGCAAAACAGGTATAGGTCAAATCTGGCTCAATGACATAATGGCATTCCTCCCTAATTTGTTCTTTCAATTCTTCCGCACTTTCATCAGCAAGCGCTTCCCGGTATGCCTCCAGTGCCGCCTTTAAGTTCTGTGGCTTTTCATCGTAAATCAAATCATACGCCTTGATGAGAAAAGAGTCCGATAAGTATTTGTAAAATACGATACCCAGCAGGTAATCCTTATATTCGTTTGCATCCATTTTGGAGCGGAGAATATCTGCGCCGCTCCATAACACACTAATCAAGTCCCTGCTATTTTCCGGTTCTGCCATCTTAATCCCTCCATCAGTATCTTTCCATGTTCACCATGACATCCATTTCGCAATTAGGAGCCATATAAATATTTTCGCAGTTTTGTCCATACGATTCAATTCAGTGATAGGATAAATTATAACAAATGACTGTCGAAATTACAATCATATTGCTTGAGCAATCAAGCTTGATCCGCCTTCTCAACGGCAGGTAATTTTCGTATACAATCGCCATTCTTTGTGCTAAACTGTTTACAGGCTTGAAAAAGGTTATCACCTTCGAGTAAACGAATAGGGAAAACAAATGCAATCAAAAAAAATCAGTGTGATCGTGCCGGTATACAATTCCATAACCTGTCTGGAAAAATGTGTGCGTTCCCTCTGTGCACAGACGTATCCCAATCTGGAGATCCTGCTGATCGACGACGGCTCCACAGACGGGACGGCGGCGCTCATGGAGGAACTTGCAAAAACAGATTCCCGCATCCGCATCCATCATAAAGAAAACGGCGGCGCATCCTCGGCACGCAATGCGGGCATTTCATTGGCGACGGGGGAATACCTTGCCTTTGCGGACAGCGACGATTATCTGGAGCCCTATGTTTATGAGGAACTGCTGCAGGCACTGACGGCGGGAGATTACCCGGCGGCACAGATTTCCAGGGACGAGGTGGACGAGGAGGGGAACCGTCTGCCGGACGTCTGTATCCCTCCCGAAAAGAAATGGTTTTGCGAGGCGGAAACTTTTATCAAAGAGCTGCTCCTGCATCGGGGAGACTGTTCGTTCTGCACGAAACTCTTTCCCCGTGAAGTGTTTGGAGCGCACCGCTTTCCCGAGGGGGAATTGAATGAGGATTTCAGGCTGCTGGTGGAGATTTTGCAGGAGATCGCGGGCATTGTGATTCTGCCAAAACAGGGGTATCATGTGGTGGCAAGAAAGACCAGCACCACCAGAATGAGGACAAAAGACAGTTTTTCCCGCGTCTTTATTGATATCGTGGAAAATGCCGACAGGATGCAGGTGTTGGTGGATGAAAAATATCCGAAGCTTCACGCGTATGCCGTGCGTTTTAATTTATACCAACGGTTAGACTATCTGCTGCATGTGCCGATATCGCAGATGCGGGCGGATAACGCATTTTATAAAAGCGTGAAAAGGTATCTGCGCAGACATTTTTTGGATACGATCAAAAATCCTTATCTGACGAAAAAAAATAAGGCGTATCTGCTGTTGTTTACAGCCGCGCCGAAGACGGTCAGGCGGGTGCATGCGGGGAAGATGAGAAGGAACGGAAAATTTGCGGAAGGAAGTTGAATACGAGGGAGATAAAGTTGAGGAAGAAAGCAGAGAACGGGGCGGAAGAACCTTTTGGGAAAAAGTTCGGGCAGGGGTATAAGACATAGGAGATGCAGGAGATGGATGCGTTGCGGCATGACCATGTAAAAAGAAAATATCTCATCGGTTTCCTGATTCTTTGGGTCGCGCAAATGGCGGCGGCCTTCTATTTTTGTGTGCAGAAACAGGGATTTCACGAGGACGAATTTTATACTTACTACTCCACGGCGCGCACGAACGGCTTTTATGTGGAGGACGGAAAGTGGATGGATCGAGAAACCTACCGTAACGAATTTGTCGTGCTGCCGAACGAGCGCTTTCAATATGGACTGGTCAAAGAGGTGCAGTCCTGGGATGTGCATCCGCCCATGTATTACTGGGTGTTTCATACAGCGGCGTCTCTTGTGCCCGGGATTTTTTCCAAATGGATCGGGCTTTCGGTGAATCTCTTTTTTCATGGAATCAATTTATGCCTGCTCGCGTGGTTGACTTATCTGGTCAGCAGAAAAGACCGGACGATAACGTTCCTTGTTAATCTGGTATACGGATTTTCTCCGGCGGCGATGAGCGGCGTGGTATTTATCAGGATGTATGAGATGCTCACGACCTTTGTGCTGCTGTGCGCCATCCTGCATGTACGCGTGGTGACAGAGGACGGCGAAAGGCATGGACAATCCGTTCAGCTGCCTATGGTTACGCTGCTTCTTATGGCGGCAGTGACCTACTTTGGTTTTTTGACGCAGTATTATTATTTTATTTTCCTTTTCTTTTTGGCGGGAGCCTTTTGTCTGTGGCTGCTGTGGCGGGAGAGAAAAATCTGGAATTGTCTGCGCTACGGTTTGATGCAGGGGCTTGCCTTTTGCTTGGCATATCTGACCTATCCCGCCTTTCCGGGGCAGATGTTTCGCGGACAGCGGGGCGCACAGGCGACCCAAAACTTTTTTGATCTGTCGAATACCTTTGAGAGGCTCGGCTTTTTTCTCGATTTGATGAACGGTTATGTGTTTGGATATTTCTTTTGGATCATCCTGATCGTGATGGCGGTGCCGGCGGTCAGAGTATGGCGGCAAAAAAGAGGGGGAGCAGTGGTCGCAATACGGCAGGAGGAAGATGCAGGGCAGGAACCTCGATTTGGCATAGCATTCCGGATGCTGCTTTTTACGGCAGCAGGATATTTTATTGCCGTTTCCAAAACGGCGCTGCTTCTGGGTAATACCTCAAACCGCTACCAGCTTCCAATTTACGGGATCGTCGTGCTGCTCACCCTTTACGCCTGTAAGACGTTATGGAGGCAGGCGGTATCTTTGGCGGGTGTCAGGCGCGTTGCGAAAGAGGAGAAGAAGCCGGGACTGCTTTACCGAATTTGTCCCGCAGCTTTTAAGGTGCTTTTGTTTGTCTTTGAACTGATCGGCGATTTAATCGGGTGGTTTGTCGGCGTTCTGATAAGGTACAGGAAAGTGACGGAGAGGGCGGCGCTGTTATTCTGCCTTGCGGTGGTGGTGAGCGGATATCTGCTTGCGGAGGTGGTGTTCCTTTATCCGGAAGCGGGAGAGGCGGTTGCCCTTGCGAGAGAACAGGCGGCAGCAGATATTCCGGTCGTTTATGTTTACTGCCCGGGAGAGGAGTGGTGTGTCTGGGCAGTAGCAGATGAATTGATGGAGTACGACCGCGTTTATTTTGTTTCCGCTGAAAATAAGGAACCGCTGGGAGAACCGGCGATTGCGGATGCGGACGCAGTGGTGATCTATCTCCCTTACTATGGTGATGAGAAGGCTGAAGATGCGCAGAGTATACGGCTTCCCGAGGGGAATGCGAAGCTGACGGAAGGACACTTGCAGTATTGGCATAAGTATTGTTCGGAATGGTATTACTGTGGCGACAGGCCTGCATGGAACAGCGCTGTCAATCCCTGAGGCGGGGCATTTGACACCCCCTTAAAAACTGCTATAATATAAGCTGGATGTTTATTGAAAGCCTTGCATTTTGCGAATGTTTGGCTGATAGTGACAGTATACAGTCGTGAGATGAAACGGATCAAAGCGACAAATGATTGCGATGGGAGATGACGATGCGCGTTTTGGATTTAGACACCGTGCGCCTCTCGGAGGACAGAAGCTGTCTGGAGATCTTAGATCAGACTCTGCTTCCGGGGACGGTAAAGGTGCTGCGGCTTGAAAAAATAGAGGATATCTTTGAGGCGATCCGCTTTTTGCGGGTGCGGGGTGCGCCGGCGATCGGCGTTTGCGCAGGCTATGCCATGGCGCTTGCCGCTTTGCGCATCGAGGCGGAGGATTATGAGGATTTTCTGACCGCTTTTTTAGAGAAAAAGGAATATCTGGCGGGAGCCCGTCCGACGGCGGTCAATCTGTTTTGGGCGCTCGATCGCATGGAGCGCACGCTGCGGGAATGTGCCGACATGCCGCTTCCCGAGATCAAAGAACGGCTCTTTGCGGAGGCGCAGGCGATACGCGACGAGGATGTGGCGATCAGCAGGTGCATCGGTGAGATTGGCTTTTCACTGATGAAGCCCGGAGACGGGATTCTGACGCATTGTAATGCGGGGACGCTTGCCACAGCAAAATACGGCACGGCAACCGCGCCCATGTATGTTGCCCGGGAAAAGGGAATGTGCGATTTTCATGTGTTCTGCGACGAGACCAGACCGCTTTTGCAGGGAGCAAGGCTGACTGCCTTTGAATTGCATGACGCGGGGATCGATACCACCCTGATCTGCGATAACATGGCATCCGCCGTGATGCAGGCAGGAAAGGTGAATCTGGTATTTGTGGGTTGTGACAGAGTAGCGGCAAACGGGGATACCGCCAATAAAATCGGTACTTCGGGGGTAGCGGTTTTAGCGAAGCACTATGGGATTCCCTTTTATGTGTGTGCGCCGACTTCCACGATAGATATGTCCATCCAAACAGGAGCGCAGATTCCTATCGAGGAGCGCGATCCTTCGGAAATTACGGAAATGTGGTATAAAGAGCGGATGGCGCCCGAGGGCGTAAAAGTGTATAATCCCGCTTTTGATGTGACGGATCACAGCCTGATCACAGGGATCATTACGGAGCGTGGTCTGTGTCAGGCGCCCTACGAGGAGGCGTTCCGTAAGCTGGGAATATAAATGATTGTGAAAGGTATCCCATCTAGAGGAAATTGTGAGACGCTTTGCGATAGCCTCATTATAAAGAAGGCTGAGCAGAAAGGAGTCATATGTTAAACGGAAAAACAATACTCATTACAGGCGGTACGGGATCTTTTGGCAAATGCTTTACCAAGTATGTGCTGACCCACTACCAACCCAAAAAGATTATTATTTATTCCAGAGATGAGTTCAAGCAGTGGATGATGGCGAATGAGTTTCAGGAGTATGCGGAAACGCTGCGATTCTTTATTGGCGACGTACGGGATGTGGAACGCCTAAGACGCGCCTGCGAGGGCGTGGATTATATCATTCACGCGGCGGCGCTTAAGCAGGTGCCGGCCTGCGAGTATAATCCGAATGAGGCGATCAAGACGAACATTCACGGCGCGATGAATGTGATTGACGCGGCGCTTGACACGGGTGTGCGCAAAGTGGTCGCCCTTTCCACGGACAAGGCGGTCAATCCCGTAAACCTTTACGGTGGCACGAAGTTGGTTTCGGACAAGCTTTTTGTGGCGGCGAATGCCTATGTGGGGATGAAGGATATCAATTTCTCCATCGTGCGTTACGGTAATGTGGCGGGAAGCCGCGGATCGGTGATTCCCCTCTTTCACAAACTCATTCAGGAAGGGGCGAAGGAGCTGCCGATTACGGATCTGCGTATGACCCGTTTCTGGATCAGTCTGACGCAGGGCGTGGAATTGGTCATTAAGGCTTTGACGGAAGCAAAAGGCGGCGAGACCTTTATCAGCAAGATTCCTTCCTTTAAGATTACGGATTTGGCGGAAGCGATGCTGCCGGGCTGTCAGATCAAAGAGACCGGGATCAGACCGGGAGAGAAGTTGCATGAAATCATGGTGACGACGGAGGATTCCGCCACTACTTACGAGTATGATAAGCATTTCATCGTCTATCCGCAGATGACGTGGAACGATAAGCAGCAGCCCGATCTTTCCGGCAAAAAGGTGGCGGAGGGTTTTTCTTACAGCTCCGACAACAACACCGAATGGCTTGGCGTGGAGGATATCCGTGCGTTGTTAAAGGACGTAGAGCTGGAGAAATAAAAATCGGCAGCCGAAACGCAGAAAGAAACGGATTCACAAGGATAAGGGAGAAAACGGTATGGAATTACCTGCAATAGAGGGCGGCAAACCCGTTCGGGAGAAACCGATCCACTACGGACATCAGTATATTGACGAGGCGGATATTCAGGCGGTGGTGGATGTTTTAAGGAGCGATTACCTCACCTGCGGTCCCAAAATCGAGGGATTGGAACAAAAGCTTTGTGCGCTCACGGGAGCAAAATACGCTGTGGTCTGTGCAAACGGCACGGCGGCTTTGCATATCGCGGCGTTGTCCGCGGGCGTGGGAGAGGGCGACGAGGTGATCACCACACCCATTACGTTCGCGGCTTCCGCAAACTGTGCCCTCTACTGCGGTGCCAGGCCTGTTTTTGCAGACATCGATCCCGAGACGTATAACATCGATCCTGCAAAAGTCGAGGCGGCCGTTACGCCAAAGACGAAGGCGGTAGTTGCGGTTGACTACACAGGTCAATCCGTGGCGCTTGATCCCATCCGTGAAGTCTGCAAAAAGCACGGGCTTATTCTGATCGAGGATGGTGCGCATGTGATCGGCACGAAATACAAAGGAAAAGCCAACGGCTCCATTTCAGATATGACCACTTTCAGCTTTCATCCCGTAAAAACGGTGACAGGCGGCGAGGGCGGCGCGGTATTGACAAACGACGAAGCGCTTTACGAAAAACTGCTGTTGTACCGTTCCCACGGCATCACCAGAAAAGAAACTTTGATGGAACATACACCTGACGGTCCCTGGTATTATGAGCAGATCGCGCTGGGCTATAATTACCGCATGACAGATATGCAGGCAGCGCTCATCATCAGCCAGCTTGATAAACTGCCGCAGTTTTCCGCGCGCAGAAAAGAGATCGTTGCGCGTTACGATCAGGCGTTTTCGGAATCGCCTGCCTTTTTTGTGCAGCGGGAGATCGCGGAATCGGATACGACCAGACATCTTTACATCCTGCGTCTTGTACCGGAGAGATTAAAGATTGACAGAAAACAGTTTTTTGCGGCGCTGGCGGCGGAGAATGTCTGCTGTAACGTGCATTATATACCGACTTATTATTTCCCTTACTATGAGAAATTAGGTTACCGCAAGGGGCTTTGTCCGAATGCGGAGAAATTATACGAGGAAATCATCACTTTGCCGCTCTACTTCGGAATGAGCGATGAGGATGTGGAGAGTGTGATTGCGGCGGTTCAAAAAATTGCGGAGTTTTACGCTGCGTAACGGCGCTCGCAGTAAACTTCTCTGACATGGAGATTAAAATGAACGAAGGAGTATCGCTGAAAAGTAAAATCGTATATATTGTGCTGGCGATTTTGACGGTGCTGTTGTTATGGTTGGGAGATGAGGGAAAGCAGCCCATTGTCTATCTGGGCACCGAATTACACCATTCTGTAGGGCTGATTGACTCAGAAAGCGCGCTGGTGCTTCAAAATTCCGTTGCGCGGTACGGAAGTGTGGCGAATACCCCGTCCTATGTGGTGAACCGGGGGTCCTATCAAGTCGATTTAGAATACAGTGCGGAAGATAAGGACAGCGTGTTGGAACTGTGGGAGCAGGGGGATAAGATTGCGGCCTGGCCCATTAACAGCTGGGAGAAGAAACTGACAGCGGAATTTACCCTATCCAAGGACGCGAAGGCGCTCCAGTTTTGCATCAATTACAGCGGGAACGGGTCGCTTGTCATTAAGAAGCTCACTTTTTCTCCCAAAACGTTGTTTTATACAGATACTTATTTTATGATGCTGGTCGTGCTGGTATTGTATATTGTCGGTTGGAAGTGTTTTATGGAAGATGGAATGCGCCTGAAACAGGGACAGCTTTTAGACGTGTGTGTGATTCTGGGCGTGGCGCTTCTTGCCTCTGCGCCATTGATGCAGACCTACCTCTATAACGGCGACGATCTCTGTTATCATCTGGCAAGGCTGGAAGGGCTCAAAGACGGTATTCTGGACGGACAGATCCCGGTCAATATTCTGCCCGAAGGCCTGCAGAACAACGGTTATATGAATGCCATGTATCCCTATCTGTTTTTATATATTGGCGCTTTTTTGAGGATTTGCAGGGTGTCTCTTGCGCTTTCTTATAAAACGATCATTTTTCTGGCGAATGTGGGGACAGCGGTTTGCGCTTATGCGGCAGTGAAGTCCATGGTGCGCGAGAGACGCTGCGTGCTGTTGGCGGTGGTATTGTATACGCTCATGCCTTACCGCTTTACGAATATTCTCCACAGAGGAGATTTGGGCGAGACACTTGCGCTCATTTTCTGGCCGATGGTGATTGCGGGGCTTTATCACGTTGTGATGGGGGACCGGAAAAAATGGTATTATCTGGTGATCGGTTTTTCGGGAGCCTTGCAGAGTCATATTTTGAGCGCGGCATATGTGACGGCATTTTGTGTGTTTACGGCGCTGTTCTACTGTGTGCGGATCGTGCGTGAAAAACGATATGTAGAAATCGGTAAGGCGGCAGGGCTGTCCCTCCTCCTAAATGCTTGGTATCTCGTGCCTTTTTTATATTATTATTTCATGGAAGATTTGAATAAAGAAGTGCTGCGCTGGAGCGGTTATTACGAGCAGTCGATCAATCCTTCGAACCTCACGCAGTCCTTAAGCCTATATAATAAACAGTATTTTTCGCTGGGATTTGCGCTCATCGGCTGTCTGGCTGTCGGCATTGTCTTTTTACTGGTTGAGCGCAGGGAACGGGGAACGGATATGGATGGCTTTACAGCCTATCTTTTGGTGGCGGGCATCGTCTTTACCTTCCTGTGTACGGGATATTTTCCGAGCCGTGCTCTGATGGACAGCGACTTTTTTCGTAATATCGGCACGATGCTGCAATTTCCCTGGCGGTTTCTGGGACCGGCATCCGCCTGTTTCCTCTTTGTGGGCGTGGTGGCGCTGGAGCGGTCAAAACTTCTGGGGTCCTATAAAAATGCCGTGCTCGTGCTGCTCGTGGGATTAAATCTGTTTATCATCATCACGGTGCCGACGGACAACATCCATATGCCGTACAAAAATGCGCAGGCGCTTGCTTCGAAGGGACATGAGACGAAGCTTGGCACCAGCGTGGGCTTGTTCTATCCGCATGAATGGCGGTTGACGGACGCCACTGACGAGAAATTGACGTCCAGTGTGGTGATTTCCGATTTTGGCGCGATCACGGTGAATGATTATAAAAAGAAGGGCACAAAGGCAGTGGTAGACTATACGGCAAACGATTCTTCGGCATATCTGGAGCTGCCGATTCAAAGCTATCTGGGCTATCGGGCAAAGGATGAAAACGGTGCGCCCGTGACGTTTACACGTGGGAACGGCGGCCGCATCCGCTTTTTTGTGAATGGAGACGGGACGCCGCATCAGGTCTATGTGCGTTACGGACCTGTGGCGGGTTTTATCCTTGCGGATCTTGTTTCTGCATTGACCGTCTTGGCGTGTCTCCTGTGGGGGTATCCGGGAAGAGGGCTGCCGGAGCGTATCGCAACGGCAAAGGCTGCCTTACGGCGGGCAGAGGATGGGGATGGAACGGAGGATTCCGAGCATGAAGCTTAGCATCATCGTGCCGGTTTATAATATGGCGGCGGAACAGAAGCTGGAATACTGTCTCAACTCGCTGGTAAATCAGACTTTGTCCGATTATGAGATCATTGCGGTGGATGATTGTTCAACCGACGAATCATGGATGATATTACAACAATACGAACAGCGCTTTCCCCAAAAATTCCGGGCGGTGCATTCGGAGGAAAATAAGCATCAGGGCGGGGCAAAAAACATTGGCTTAAGGATTGCCAAAGGAGACTGGATCGGTTTTATCGACAGTGATGACTGGATCACGGCGGATATGTATGAGCGGCTGATCGATAAGGCGGAGGAGACCGGTGCCGATTTGGTGGGCTGCGATTACTGCCTGACGGACGAGCATTCCATGAAGGTAGGACAAATCGTGCGCAACAATATGGCGCAGCAGACGGGGATTCTTGATGATGAGAAGCGGCGCAGTCTGATCTTGGACGGGGGCAGTCTGGTGGTAAAGATTTTCCGCCGTTCCATGATTTTGGAAAACGAGCTCTGGTTTCCGGAGCATATCTTTTATGAGGATAATGCGCTGGGAAATTCTTATCTGCTGTTGGCGAAGCACTTTGAATATATTGAGGAACCGCTTTACTATTATTATCAGCATGACGCTTCCACTGTTCATACCATCTCTGAAAAACGGTGCGAAGATCGGTGTGCGGCCGGGCGGTTGATGCTTGCGGAGGCAAAGCGGCACGATTTTTTGGATAAGTATCGGGCGGAGCTGGAATACAGCTTTACCCTCCTCTTTTATGTGAATACCCTCTTTACGTATATGGCCGGCGTGAAGCGCACGAAATATCGCTTTGTAAAGGCGCTGGGGGAGGAAATGCGCGTGCGGTTTCCGGATTTTCAGAAAAACCCCTACTATCTGGAGCGGACCCATGAGGAGGAAAAGAAACTGATCCGTATGCAGATGAAATCGACGCTGTGGTTTATGGCATATTATAAATTGTTGTGGGCTTACCGAAATCTGAGGAAGCGTATCGGGAAGCGGTAAGAGGAGGACTTCTTATGGAGATTGGAAGTATCTATGAAATCGATCCAGCCATGATAAAAGAAGACGGGGACACGGCTGCGCTTCATCTTGCGCAGGTGGAAAAGTATGGGAAAGCGCATTGCTGTTTTACGGCTTCCGGCAGGGAAGCGATCGAGCTGGCGCTCATCAGCCTGGAACGGGAAAAGCCGGATCTTCCCAAACGCTGCCTGATGCCGGCTTATATGTGTGACTCGGTGTTCCTTCCTTTTTTGAACAGGGGATGGGAACTTGTATTTTATACGGTAGACAGAGGACTGCTTTCCTATGGGGAGGAATTGTTTCGTCTGGCGCTGGAGACGGATCCCGGTATGATCTTGATCCATCCTTATTATGGGACGGATACCTGTAAGGAAATGCGGGTTCCGCTAAAGGCTTTGCGGCGCAGCGGTATTTATGTGATGGAAGATGTGACCCAGTCTTATTATTTGGAGAGCGCCGGAAAGGATGCTGACTTTGTAGTGGGGAGTCTGCGCAAGTGGTATGCCATTCCCGACGGCGGCTTCGTGGTGTCGGATCTTTCGCTGGCGGAAGAAGTTCTGGAATCGGGGGAGGAGCAGGCAGAAGAGCGCCTGTTAGCATTGACGGGGAAATGGTCATATCTGCACGATAAAACAATTTCCAAAGAAACGGCGAAGCAGCAGGAGAAAAAGGCGGCCTACCGCGAAAAGAACCGTGTGCTGGAGGAAGCGCTGGATCACTATACGGGTGTTCGCCGCATATCGCATTTCACAAGGGCAATGCTGGCCGAGATCGACGAGGAGGCGGCGGCAAAAAAGAGAGCAGAAAATGTTCGATGTCTCTATGAAAAGACAGAAGGTTTGAGACGGCTCCGCCCCATATTAAAAAGGCAGGGAGGAGAGGCGCCTCTCTATTTTCCGATTTATGCCAGGGAACGCGAGGAATTACAGAGTTTTCTTAGAGAACGTGAGATTTACGCGCCGGTGCTTTGGGAATTGGGGGAGAAAAACCGCGATGCGCTGTTGGGAGAGGAGGACTATATCTATCGGCACATGCTTGCGCTGCCGATTGATCAGAGATACGGAATTGAGGAAATGGAGCGGATCGGAGAGGTCCTTACAATGTTCGAGAAACAGCGGGTGGTCGGCATTCGTGTCGATGCCAATAAAACGGTCGCCATGGGACATGTCATGCGCTGCCTTACGATTGCCGGCGAACTGAAAAAACAGGGCATGCGCGTGGTGTTTTTTACGGCGGATGAGTGGGCGAAGGAAACGCTTGCAGCAGCGGGAATGGAGCAGATCTGCCTTCACACGAGATGGGATTGGATGGAGGAGGAACTGCCGCGGTTGGGAGAACTGCTTGACCGAATGGGAATAGGGACCCTGCTGGTGGATTCCTATCAGGTGTCGCCCGCTTATTTTGAAACGCTGCGGGATCGGGTAAAGCTGGTGTATCTGGATGATTGCTTTGAGGCGGTTTATCCCGTGGATCTGTTGATCAATTACAATGCGTTTCATACGCGTTTTCCCTATCGGGAACGCTATGGAGAAAAGACAAAACTGTTGCTTGGGACGTCCTATGTACCTTTGAGGGAGGAGTTTTCGCAGGCGGCGGAAGAAATCCGGCAGGAGGAATCTGCGGGGACGGCAAAGCAAACAATGCCGGAAAAAGGGCATGAATTTTCCCTGCTTTTGGCAAGCGGCGGCGGCGACAGTGAGAATGCAATGCTGGGAATCTTAAAGAAGCTTGTGGAAAGAAAAGCCTTTAAGGACGTTACGATCCATGTTGTGATAGGCGCCTATTATCCGAGAGGGGACGAGATGAAAGCCTTTGCCGATGCGCACGCTAATGTGCGGGTGTATCATCCCTGTCGAAATGTGGCGGCTCTGATGCAGATGTGCGATGCAGCCGCTTCGGCGGCGGGCACCATGCTCTTTGAGCTTTCAGCCATGCAGGTGCCGACCGTGTTCTTTCAAACGGCGGACAATCAGCGTTACGATAGCGAATTTTTTGCCAAAGAGGAGAGGATGCTTGACGCCGGCGATATCAGACAGGATAGAGAAGCCTGCCTTACTGCAGTCTGCGAGGGGCTGGAGCGGCTGTTGGCAGATGGAGATTTGCGCACGCGGATGAGGGAAAAACTCTTATCCGTGACGGACGGAAAAGGGGCGGAGCGCATTGCGGAGGAGGTCGCCAAACTGTAAAATGGAGTTTGGTTTGACAGATCATAGAAGCGGAAAGGAAAACCAAAATGAAAACGGATATCAATGCGGCAGCGATTATCACAGCTCGGGGCGGCAGCAAGCGTATTCCGGGGAAAAACAGTAAACTGTTTTTGGGCAAACCCATGCTCGTTTACTCGGTGGAGGCGGCTCTTGCGGCAGGTATCTTCCGCGAGGTGATGGTGTCCACAGACGATGAGGAAATCGCGCGGATCGCAAGAGAGGCGGGGGCGTCGGTTCCTTTTATGCGCAGCGAGGAGACGGCAAATGATTTTGCCACCACCGATGACGTGCTTATGGAAGTGTTAAAAACCTACGAGCAGCGGGGTGAGACCTTTGACTATATGGCTTGTATCTATCCGACGGCGCCCTTTGTGACGGCACAGAAGCTGCAAAACGCCATGCGTCTTTTGATTGAGCAGGACGGCGCGGGTGTGATGCCGGTGGTGCGGTATTCGTTTCCGCCGCAGCGCGGTATGGCGGTGCGGGATGGGAAACTGGTGTACTGCTATCCCGAAAACGCGGCGAAACGCTCCCAGGATTTGGAGCCCGTGTATCACGACTGCGGTCAGTTTTACTGCTATCATGTGGCAAGGTATCTTGCCTGCAAGGGCGATCTTCCGGACGGTTATCTGCCCATCGTGGTAGATGAGACGGAAGTGCAGGATATCGACAATCCCTCTGATTGGGCGTTGGCGGAGATGAAATATCAGATGATGTTGGAAAACGATGCTTGAGCGGAAACAAGGAGATCTTTGTGGAGAAAAGGATTCAAATAGACGGGAAATGGATTGGCGAGGGTGAAAAGACCTATATTGTGGCGGAAGTATCGGCGAACCATTTGCAAGATTACGACAGGGCGGAGATGATCATCCGCGCGGCAGCCGAGGCGGGGGCGGATGCGGTAAAGCTCCAGACTTACACGGCGGACACGATTTCGCTTGACTGCGACAATGACTGTTTTATTCGGGTGAATGAGGGCACGCTCTGGGAAGGCAAAAGCGAGTACCGGCTCTATCAGGAGGCCTATACGCCTTGGGAATGGCAGCCGAAATTAAAGGCGTTTGCGGAGGGAATGGGGTTGAGCTGCTTTTCTTCCCCCTTTGACGATACGGCAGTGGACTTTATGAAAGAAATGGATATGCCCGCCTACAAAGTGGCGTCGTATGAGATCAATGACATCCCTCTGATCCGAAAGATCGCGCGCGTCGGCAAGCCCGTGATCATCGCGACAGGAGTGGCTTATCTGGCGGATATCGAGCGGGCGCTTGCCGCCTGTAAGGAGGAAGGCAATGAGCAGGTGATGCTCCTAAAGTGTACCTCCGCCTATCCGACGCCCTACGAGGAGATGAACATCAGCGTGATTCCTCATATGGCGGAAAGTTTTGACTGCCTGACCGGGCTGTCGGATCACAGTATGGGCAGTGCGGTTGCGGTTGCGGCGACGGCTCTCGGGGCAAAGATGGTGGAGAAGCACCTGACCCTTTCCCGCGCGGACGGTGGTCCTGACGGCGCTTTTTCCATGGAACCGGCGGAATTTGCACGCATGGTGGAGGAAATCCGCATTGTGGAGAAGGCGGTGGGAAAAGTGACTTACGAGCTTACCGACAGCCAGAAACGAAGCAGGGAGGATATGCGGTCTCTCTTTGCGGTGCAGGATATTCGGGCAGGAGAAGTTTTTACTGCAGAGAATGTGCGCTCCATCAGACCGGGGTTCGGATTGGCGCCTGTGCACTATGAGGAGGTGCTGGGACAGCGGGCGAAGGCAGATATTATGAAGGGGACGCCGCTTACTTGGGGTAGTATTATGTAAATTTCAAAAAAGAAGTCCGTAGTGATAAGGAGGCGGTATGCCGACAGCTGAAAACTCGTAGAAGCATAGCGGACAGCGGAAATGACGATTACGTTTCAGGCGGTTTATGGAAGGAATGTATCGTTTAAAGCGAAGGAGTATCACAGATGCAAAAAAAGATGATGATTCTCGGCGCGAGTGAATTACAGATCCCCGCAATCAAAAAGGCGAAGGAGCTGGGTTATCAGATCATCCTCGTGGATTATAACGAAAATGCACCCGGATTTGCACTGGCAGACGTGAAGTTGGTGGTGAGCACACTTGATCAGGAAGCGGTACTGCGGGAGGCACTGCGCCTGCAGCCGGACGTGGTGATTACCTCCACCAGCGACGGTCCCGTGCGGACGGCAGCCTATGTCAATGAGAAGCTGGGAAAGCGGCCTGATCTTTCCTATGAAAACGCACAATGCGCCACTATAAAGAGTAAGATGAGAGACCGTCTGAAAGAGTGCGGTGTACCGATACCGAAGTACTTTGCGGCAGAAGATTTTGAAACATTTCGCGATGCGGTGAACGCGCTGGGTGGGCATTGTATTGTGAAACCGGCGGATAATGCGGGCAGCCGCGGCGTGGTGCTGCTGGAGGTGGCGCCGCAGGAAAACCTTGATGAGATGACGGAGCGTATTTACCGCTACAGCAGAGAAAATTCCCGAGGCGGCACGGTGATGGTGGAGGAAGTCATGGAAGGCCCGGAAGTCAGTGTGGAGGCTCTTGTAATCGAGGGAGAGCCGCATATCATCACTGTCACCGACAAGTATATCACTCCGCCGCCCTATTTTGTGGAGCTGGCGCACTGTGAGCCAAGCATTTTGGATGGCAATGTGGTAGACGAAATCAAAGCGGTGGCGGCACAGGCAATCAAGGCCATCGGCATTGAAAATGCTCCTGCCCATGTGGAAATCAAGGTGACAAAAGACGGTCCGAAGATCGTGGAGCTGGCGGCAAGACTGGGCGGAGACTTTATTACTTCAAAGCTGGTGCCTCTTTCCACGGGGATCGATCTGGTGGGGGCTTCCGTCCTTCTTGCCACGGGAGAAAAACCGAATCTTACCTCAAAGCGGCAGCAGGGAGCGGCCATTCATTTTATTCACGCCGACGAGGAGGGGATTCTCTCAGAGATCGTCCTGCCGGAAACAGGGCGGACGGGCGTGGAAGAAATCGTGCTCTACAAAAAGCCGGGTGAGAAGGTGAACGGTACCCGCTCCAGCAATGACAGGCTGGGGCATGTGATTACCACGGGGGCGACCGCGCAGGAAGCCAAAGCGCTGGGAGAGAACATTCTGGCGCAGATGAAAGTCCGAGTGGCGGCAGAAGATAATAAATAACGTTTGTTATTAAACTTGCGCTGGTACCGCTAAATAGATGGGAAGATTGTATATGAAAGACCGAATCTACGTCTGCCACACTTACTATCATGTGTATGTGGCATGTCTGAAAGAATTGAATCTGGACAAAGAAAAACGGGGCGGGGCAAGTCTTGTCTTAAGCACCATGTCGAACGATTTCGGCGATCTGCAGAGCAGAGCGGAAGCCTGCGGGCTGTTTGAGGCGGTTTATCTGTTCGATGAAAAAGAGGATGTGCAGTTTCCCGAGATTATGAAGTACCATGTCGATCGGGGCAATCTTTTTCTGAACCTGCTGGCGAGGATGCGTTACACGAAGCTTTTGGGAAGGGCGCAGCAGCCTTACGTGCCCGTGGACTTTAAGGAATATGGAGACGTTTATGTCTTCTGTGATTCCGATCCCATCGGTTATTACTTAAGTTGGCGGAAAATCCCTTATCATGCGTTGGAGGACGGGCTTGACTGTATCAGCACCTACGATACCGCCCGCTACGATAACAGAGGGCATTTTAAGCTGAAAGCTTTCCTTGCCTCCTTAAACCTGATTTTTATCCAGAACGGCTGGGGAAAGTACTGTCTGGACATGGAAGTAAACGATATTTCCGTCTTGCCTTACCCCTGCCCGAAATACATTGAAAAGAAAAGGAGCGAACTGACCGCCGGATTGACGAAAGAAGATCAGGCGCTGCTGGTAAAGCTCTTTATCGCAAACATTGACGAAATCAAAAGTAAGCTTGTAGGAGATCGAGATATGGTGCTCCTTTTGACGGAGCCGCTCTGCGATCTGACGGTGCGGGAAAGGATATTCCGCGACTGTATTAACCGGTACGGGACGGTAGAAGGTACGGAGGGCGTTATCCTGATCAAACCGCACCCCAGAGATGTCCTGGATTACGAAACGCTGTTTTCGGACTGCATCGTGTTAGATAAAAAATTCCCCATGGAAGTCCTAAATTATATCGAAGGGCTTACCTTCCGCCGTGTGATCTCCGTCTTTACGGTGGTGCACGCCATCCGCTTCGCGCAGGAGATCGTCTATCTTGGAGAAGACTTTATGGATCAATATGAGGATCCGGCTCTCCACAGGCAGAATGAGGCAATTTAAATGGATAACAGCCTGCAAGGACGGAAATATTCGGTGCTGCAGCGAAACAGCAGGGAAATTTGCGCAGAATGCGCACTTGTGGTATACTCGATAGAAGTTTAGTGGAACAAACTTTCAGCTGCGAAAGCACGTTTCGTTGGCTAAACCAATGCAGAGGCGGCTTATTACGCGGCCTGGTTTTAGAAGGAACCTGACAATGGTTAAGATTTTAAAGAAAATGAATCTTCTGCTGGACCGTAAGCAGAAGCGAACCATGATCGTCCTCATTATGATGATGCTTATAGGCGGCGTTTTGGAAAGCCTCGGCATCTCTATGCTTGTACCCATCGTGACGGTGGTTCTGGATCCTTCGGCGGTCGGGGAAAGCAGGATGCTTTCCGCGCTCTATGAAGGACTGGGGATGGAGAGCAATGCGCAGTTTGCCGTTTTTCTCCTGTTAGCCTTTGTGGGGATGACGGTGGTAAAGAATATCTATCTCTTTTTTCAGCAGAAATTCCAGCTTAAATTTGTCTATACCAATCAGTTTGCAACGTCAAGGCGCATGATGATCAATTTTATGAAGCGTCCTTACGAATACTATTTAAACGCGGATACGTCCGTAATTCAACGAAATATCACATCTGACGTCAATAATATGTATGGGTTGATCCTAAGCTGCCTGCAGCTTTTTTCGGAGTGCATCGTCTTTGTGTGCCTGGTGGCGGCATTATTTCTCTTTTCGGACGCCATGATGATCATGGCAATGGCGGTTCTTATGGTGCTCCTCCTCCTGGTGATCAAAAAAGTATTAAAGCCCATTATGATACGGGCGGGGCAGGAGAATCAGGAATTTTACAGTGGGCTTTATAAGTGGATCGAGCAGTCTGTTATGGGCATCAAAGAGATCAAGATCGGCTGTAAGGAGAATTATTTCATTAACGAGTACGCGAAATGCGGGGCGGGCTATGTGAACGCCGTGCAGAAATACAATCTATTCAATGCGACGCCAAGACTTCTGATCGAGACGGTGTGCATCACGGGCATGGTGGGGTATTTTGTGCTGACGATAGGACAGGGAACGCAGCTTGCGGAACTGCTTCCCCAGCTTACGGCGCTTGCGGCAGCGGCGATGCGGCTTCTGCCCAGCGTCAATCGTATCAACAATTACCAGACTTCGATCTCTTACTTTGAACCCTTTTTCATGGGCGTGAGCGATCATTTACAGGAGGAGATCCACGACGGGAAGATGACCTATGACGCGGCGGCTTATCAGAAAAAGCGGGCGATCGAGAAACTTCCGTTAAAGGAGAATATCCGTCTGGAGGATATAACTTATAAATATCCGAACACGGAGAAACTGATTTTTGACCACGCGGAAATGGAGATTCCCATCGGCTCCTCTGTGGGCATCGTGGGCGTTACGGGATCGGGAAAGACCACCATCGTGGACGTGCTGTTGGGGCTTTTGCAGATGGAGAGCGGGAGGATTTTGGCGGACGGTGTGGATGTGAGCGGGCATTATGAAGCCTGGTTGAAAAATATCGGCTATATCCCGCAGACCATCTTTATGATAGATGATTCCATCCGCAAGAATGTGGCGTTTGGCGTGCCGGAGGAGGAAATCGACGAGGAAAAGGTCTGGCGCGCGCTTGAGGAGGCGGCGCTGGATGATTTTGTTCGCTCGCTCCCGGAAGGACTGGAGACGGGGATCGGCGAGCGCGGCATCCGTATTTCCGGCGGACAGAGGCAGCGTATCAGCATTGCCAGGGCTTTGTATGAGGATCCCGAAGTGTTGGTCTTGGATGAGGCAACGTCGGCGCTTGACAATGATACCGAGGCGGCGATCATGGATTCCATCAATAGGCTGCATGGTAAAAAAACACTTGTTATTATTGCGCACAGGCTGCAGACCATTGAAAAATGCGATATGGTGTACCGCGTAAAAGATGGAAAAATTACACGCGAAAGGTAGCGTGAAAAGTGCTTCTAAAGACGTCCCGCCATTGGACGGGACGCCAAGAAGCACTAAGTTTCACGCAGGAGAATGCCGGAAATGCGGCATTCTCCGCACGATTAAGATTGGAGAAGAAGTTATATGATTAAGAAATTATGGGATTTCGGTTGGGGACTGTATAAGAAGCACGAGGAAGGGTTCAACTACCTGATCTTCGGATTTTTGGCGTTTGTCCTGAATTATATTCTATACTTTATCTTTGCGGACACGCTGGCGATGCACTACATGGTGGCTACGGCGCTTTCCTGGGTGCTGACGGTGGTGTTTGCCTACTGGACGAACCGCACCTTTGTCTTTAAGAGTCAAAATAAGGATGCTTCTTCCGTGGTAAAGGAATTTGTTTCCTTTATCGGTGCGCGGGTGGCGACGGAAGTATTGGAGATCGTACTGATGTATGTGATGGTGGATCTTATGACTATCAATGATAAGATTTCCAAGTTGGTGTGCCAGACGATCGTGATTTTGGCAAACTATGTACTCAGTAAGATATGGATTTTTAAAGACAAGGCGCAAGAAGGAGAGGGGAATGAGCAATAAGAGGCAGGCAAATTTTGAATTGCTGCGCATTGTGGCAATACTGATGATCATCTCCCTCCACTATCTGGTGAAGGGCGGTGCGGCAACACCGTTTCCCTTTGCGGCAAAGGAACATCCTGTGGGCGTCTTGGCCTGGCTGATCGAATCTTTCTGTATTGTGGCGGTAAACTGTTATGTGCTCATCAGCGGCTATTTTTGCGTGGAATCTGCATGGAAGCCGGGGCGGGTGGTCTCCCTGCTTGGTCAGGTTCTTTTTTATTCGCTGCTGATTCCGGTGATTCTGCTTTTGACGGGAGTGGTTTCCTTGGGGAATCTTGACGGTTACGACTGGCTTGGGTTTGTGCTGCCTTTTGGCACGGAGCATTATTGGTTCGCTACAGCATATCTGGTACTGTATCTGTTTGCGCCTTTTCTGTCGGCGGGTATCCAAAAGCTGAAAAAGCGCGATTTGCAGATATTGCTTGCCTTTCTTTTGGCATTTTTCTCGTTGGAAAAGACGATCGTGCCCCTGCATCTGGCGACGGATCGTTATGGCTATGATTTCGGGTGGTTTCTCTGCCTGTTCGTGCTGGCGGGCTATATCAGGCTGTACGGGATCTCCCGGCTGGAAAAGCGCGCAAATGCGTTGGGACTCTATGCGATTTCCTGTTTGGGGATTTGGATGCTTTCCTTGTGCGCCAATACGCTTGGGGCACAGACAAATGCCTTTGCATATTATGCGGATATGCCCTACACCTACAATCATCTGCTCTGCCTGACGGGAGCGGTTTCGCTGTTTTATGTATTCAAGGGGCTTTCTGTGCGGGAAGGCCGCGCGGCGGAAGCGATCCGTCTGCTCGCGCCCTGTACGTTCGGGGTCTATCTTCTGCATGAGCATATTCTCGTGCGCTATCAGTGGTTGGCGTGGCTGAAAGCGGATCAGGTGAAGGAGAGTTTCCTGTTTGTGCCGCATATGATCGGCTGTGTGCTGCTTGTGTATGCGGTCGGGACAGCGGTTGATCTGGCGCGGGCGTGGGTGTTTGGACGTGTGGCAGCCGCAGTATCCGGGCGGAAAAGCGGAATAAACTAAAGAAAGGAGCGGGGCGGCGACAGGGTATGAAAGGTTCGGCAAAGATTTATGACAAGTATAAAAAAGGAATAGAGAACATCCTGTTCCCGACGGTGCTCTTTCTCTATCCTTTTATCGGAGTCTGCCGGGGGCTTGATTTGGAGGATACGACCTACTCGCTGTCAAACTTTCAGTATTTCGGGCAGATGGACGGCACCTGGATGGTGGCTACTTTTCTGTCCAATGTCTGGGGAAGTTTGCTCATGCACCTGCCTTTTGGCGGGACGCTGATCGGGATGAACTGTTACACGACGCCGGTACAGTCGGCGATGGCGCTCATGGTCTATCTGACGTTTCGGAAAAAGATGCCGGCGCCGCTTTTGTTTGTGGGAGAACTGATTGCGCTGGGGCTGTGTTGGGCGCCTTCTGCCGTTTTGTATCACTATTTGACGTATTTTTTCATAACGGCGGGTATCTTGCTTTTGTATCGCGGGCTGACGGAATCAGGTAAAAGGCAGCGCCTGTATTTTGTGGCGGCGGGGCTGTGCCTAGGCGCAAATGTGGCGGTGCGGATGCCAAATGTGGTTCATGCGGCGTTGATTCTGGTGGTGTGGTATGGCATCGTGCTTTATGGAAAAATAAATAGCGTGCGTTATGAAACGGGAGAGACGAACGAGGGCATGGCACAGACGCTTGCAGTCTCCACAGGCTGGTGTCTTGTGGGATATTTTGTGGGCTTTGGCTTGCCTTTCCTCGCGATTTGTCTCCGCTATGGCGTTTCGGCTTACCCTGATATGGTGAGGACTTTATTTGCCATGACCGAGCAGGCAACGGATTACAAACCGACGTCTATGGTGACAGGGATGTTTGGAGATTACGGCAGAGGATTGTACTGGCTGGTGTTTGCGGCGCTGTGCATGGCGGCGGTGTGGCTGGCAGCAGCGGTGCGTGAGCGGCTGTACGGCAGAAATGACAACGGTGGGAATACAAACAGTGAGACAGCATTACATGTCAGAGAAGCGTCTGAAAGCGGGCGGCAGGCGAACGCAAATACAGGTAAATGGAATGCTTATAAAATAACAGGTGTAATTATCAAAGTGGGTTATTGCCTGCTTTTGTTGGTGTTGCTCCGTTTTTACTGGGGCAGGGGGATCTTTACCTTCCGCTATTTTTATTATGACAGTATTTATGATCCGACGGTACTGCTATTGCTCGTGACGATTGGGACGGCGGTTTATTGTCTGTTGAAAAAAAACATGGCGGCCGAGAAGAAAATTCTGGCGGCGGCGGTGCTTTTGGAGATTTTTCTGACCCCGCTTGGCAGCAATAACGCTCTTTACCCGATCATCAATAACCTTTTCCTGGCGGTGCCGTTTCTAATGTGGGTGGCGTATGATGAAGCACCTGCGTTTCTCTGGCAGTATCCTCTCGTCGGGCTGGTGACGCTTGTGTTGGCGCAGAGCATCGGTTTCCATACCGCCTTTGCCTTTAACGACGGTGTTTTCGGGGAGCCGAGGGATGTACGGGCGGTCCTTCCCGAAAAGGCAGCGGGCGTTTGGACGAATCAGGAGAAGGCGGCGCTTCTGGAAGAGCTGGTGCGTTTTACAAAAGAGGAAGATTTGACGGGGCAGAAAGTCATTTGCTACGGCAATCTCCCGGGTCTTTCTTATCTGCTGGATATGCCGCCGGCGCTTTCCACGGGTTGGCCTGATCTGGCTTCCTACCGCATGGTAGAGTATCGACGGGATATGGAGTCGTTGGAAGCGGCATATGAAGCGGGGAAGGAACTGCCGGTCGTCATTGTCTCCACGCCTGTGGCGGCTTACTTAAGTGACGACGGCGAGGCAATCGTGTGGTTTGGCGTGGATACGGAAGCTTATGCGGCGGATGAAAAACTGCAGATATTGGGAACATTTCTTGGAGAGCATGGTTACGCGGAATGCTTCGGGAATGCAGGATACGTAGTTTATTGCGCGGAATAGGGCGTTTTTGAATATTTTGAAAAAGTTATGTTTGTAAACATAATGTTTACAAACATAATGTTTACAAACATAACTTTTGTGGTATACTGTACATAAGGAGGGATTTCTTATGGCACAGTTTGTCGATCGCGAGTTGGAAATCGCCACATTAGAAAAAGAATACGCGAAAAAAGAAGCTTCTCTGGTCATTGTCTACGGCAGGCGGCGGGTGGGAAAGACTACGCTTTTGTCGGAGTTTATGAAGGACAAAAAGGCGATGTACTTTCTGGCAACGCAGGAGTCGGAGACACTCAACCGCAGCGCCTTTCAGGAAAAGGCGGCAGCGTTTACGAAAAATCCCGTCCTGGCGGAGACTTCGTTTGATAAGTGGGACAGTATCTTTCGGCTGATCGTTTCCGAAAAGTGGGAAGAAAAGCCGCTTTTGATCATAGATGAATTTCAATACCTGGGAAAGACCAATCCCGCCTTTCCTTCCGTATTTCAGCGGATATGGGATGAGATTTTAATAAAAACACCTGTTATGGTAATTCTCTGCGGGTCTCTGATTTCCATGATGGTCTCGCAGACGCTTTCTTACAGCAGCCCTCTGTATGGGAGAAGGACGGCGCAGATTCGCTTAAAACAGATTCCGTTTCGGTATTATCGGGCGTTTTGCGGGGACCTGTCCAGAAGGGAACAGATCGAGCGCTATGCGGTGACCGGGGGCGTGCCGAAGTACATCGAGTCCTTTACCGGCTGCGAGGATATCTTTAGCGGCATCGAAAGAAATATTCTGGATCGCACGGGCTATCTCTATGAGGAGCCGCATTTCCTCCTGCAGCAGGAGGTGGCGGAGGTGGGAAGCTATTTCTCCATTCTGCGGGCGATTGCCTTTGGCAGGACGAAGCTGGCGGAGATCGCCTGTTTCATGGAGACGAAGGCAACGGACCTGACCAGGAACTTAAAGACCCTCATGGAACTGGATCTGGTGCAGCGGGAGGTGCCCGTCACGGAGGAAAACCCGGAAAAGAGCAAAAAGGGGCTTTATCGGATCACGGACTACTATATCCGTTTTTGGTTTACGATGATTTATCCCAATCAGGGCGATATCGAACAGGGAAACATAACATATGTTATGGATAAAATCAGGAAACGCTTTGTGACAGGTCATGCTGCCTATATTTATGAGGATGTCTGTCGGACGGAACTTTCCGAGAAGACGGAACTGCCCTGCCATTTTTCCAAGATCGGGCGCTATTGGGATAAGAATACGGAGATCGACGTGGTGGCGCTTGCCGAGGAGGAAAAGACGATTTTGTTTGGCGAGTGCAAGTATCTGAGCGAGGCAGTGGATGTGGATATTTTGTATCAGCTGCAGGAGAAGGCGAAGCGGGTAGCCTGGCATCGGGACGACAGGCGGGAGTTGTACTGTATTTTTTCGATTGGCGGTTTCAGTGAGCGGCTTAGGGAACTTGCCGAGGCAAGAGACGATATTTTCTTGTACGAGTGAGAAGAATGCGGTAGAATAGGAGCGGTGGAGCAGAAATTGAAATTCTGCTCGTGTTCCTCAGCAAAGAACGCTTCACAACGGAGGTAATCATGATAAACTTCAACGTACCCCCTTTTACGGGGAAGGAATTTGACTATATGAAGGAGGCTGTGGCGCAGGAGAAAATCTGCGGCGACGGCCCTTTTACCAGAAAGTGCAGCGAGAAGATCGAGGAGCTGACGGGTACGGCGAAATGCCTGCTCACCACCTCCTGCACCCATGCCACGGAGCTTGCGGCATTGCTTGTAGACTTAAAGGAAGGGGACGAGGTGATATTACCCTCCTACACCTTTGTATCGACGGCAAATGCCTTTGTCCTGCGCGGTGCGGTCCCGGTTTTTGTGGACGTACGCCCGGATACGATGAATATAGACGAAAAACTGATAGAAGGCGCCGTTACGGAGCGTACCAGAGTGATAGCGCCGGTGCACTATGCGGGTGTGGGCTGTGAGATGGATACCATCATGGATATCGCGAAAAGACATGACCTGACAGTGGTGGAGGATGCCGCGCAGGCGATCATGGCTTCCTATAAGGGAAAGCCGCTGGGAACCTTCGGCGAATTTGGCTGTTTCAGTTTTCATGAGACAAAAAACCTGAGCATGGGCGAGGGCGGCGCACTGCTGATCCGGGACGAAAAGGATGTCGAGCAGGCGGAGATCTACAGAGAAAAGGGAACAGACCGCAGCAAGTATTTCAGAGGACAGGTGGACAAATACCGCTGGCAGGATCAGGGTTCCTCCTATCTGCCAAGCGATATGAATGCGGCTTATCTGTATGCGCAGCTTGAGATGGCGGAGGAGATCACGCAGGCGAGGATGGAGAGATGGAATCAGTACCGGGAACTGCTGTCTCCTTTGGCGGAGGCAGGGAAGATAGAGCTGCCCTATATTCCGGAGTATTGTACGCATAATGCGCATATGTTTTATCTTAAGACGAAGGATATGGAGGAGCGGAGCCGCCTGATCGATTTCCTGAAGTCAAAGGATATCCTTTCGGTGTTTCATTATGTGCCGCTCCACTCCGCGCCCGCGGGCAGGAAGTTCGGCAGGTTCCATGGGGAGGACAGATATACGACCAAAGAGAGCGAGAGATTGCTGCGTCTGCCGCTGTTTTATAAACTGACGGCGGATCAGGTCGAATACATTGCGGATCAGGTGAAGGCATTTTATCGCTAGTGTGGGCGTAGGAAGGAAAGTTGAATAACGGCTGTTGCTTAATAAGATGAACAAAAAAAGAAGAAGATACGAAAATTGGATATTGTCGTTTCTTGTTATGGGGATCAGTGCGCTCCTGATGGCTTTCTTCTTTGACTTTTATTTTGATATCAACGACGACACCCTGATGCGGGATATCATGTCGGGGGTATACAGCGGCACGCCCGACGGACATAATATGCAGACCCTCTATCCGCTGGGGGCGGTGATCGCGCTGTGTTATCGGCTGTACGGTGCCTTTCCCTGGTATGGCGCTTTTTTGTTTCTGTGCCAGTTTGGCTGCTTTTTTGCGGTGGGGGTCAGACTGTGTGCGCTGATCGATACGGCAGACACGGCTAAGAGTTGCTTCGCATGGAAATTGCTCTGCCTGCTGGGATTGACGCTTTTTCAATGGGGCGTATGGCTGACTCATATGGTCAATGTCCAATACACGATCACCGGCGGTATGCTTGCGGGGGCGGCGGTCTTCCTGTTTGTGACCGCGCCGCACACGGTAGAACGAAATGCTTCGGAAGCTGCAGCGAAAGCGTTGTCTGTCAAAGAGTTCCTGATGAAAAGTCTGCCGTCTCTGCTCCTCTTTCTCCTCGCCTTTCAGCTCCGATCGGAGATGGCGCTCCTTATGCTGCCGTTTTTGGGACTGGCGGGAGCCTTTTGCTGGTGGGAGGACAGACCCGTAGTTACAGGAAAGAATCTCAAAAAATACGGCGGCCTTTTTCTGCTGCTGCTTGCGGGTATGGGACTTTCCTTGGGGGCGGATGCACTTGCCTACGGCGGAGAATGGAAGGAGTTTCGCCGGTTTTTTAATGATAGGACAACGATTTATGACTTTTATCCGGAAGTCGTGACGGATGATGCCTATGCTGCGGATCTGGAGGAGATGGGCGTCTGGTATGGGGCGCGGCTTTTGCTTGAGAATTATAATTATGGTTTGGATGAAAAGGTTGATGCGCAGCTTCTTTCGGATGTGGCGGCTTATGCAAAGGAGCATGTGGGTGGTACGAGAGACTGGGGGAAGCTTTTCAAAGACAAGCTCCTGTTGTACCGTTACCGCAGTTTTCACAGAGAGGATGCGCCCTATAATTTGCTGATGTGGCTGGCGTATGCCGCAAATATAATAGCGGCTGTTATATTATTGCACGGGAGAGCGGAAAAATCATGCGATAAAGCAGTTCCCGAAAAGGCGGGGAGCCGGCGGCGCAGAGACCTGTGCGGTGCGGTCGTACAGCTGCTTCTGATTTTTTTGGTCAGAACCGTCCTTTGGCTGTTTATACTAATGTGCGGGCGGGATCCCGAGCGGATTACACATCCGCTGTATCTGGTAGAGTTTTGTCTGCTGGCAGGGATGTTTCTGCGGCAGCTCGTTTTCCACGCGGTACCTGTTCCGGAAACGGCGGCGAAAGCGCTTGTGCAGACTGCGGATCTTGGATGTGGGAATGTAAACGGTTCAGCGGCTCGTAAACTCCTATGCGGCGCGGCGGCGCTCCTCTGCCTGCTCTCCGTGGTATTTATGATAAAGGAGGTCCCCGCGGTACAGGCGGATCAGGTCAGGCGGCAGGAAATCAATGCGGATTGGGAAGCGATAGATGCCTATTGCAGGGCTCGGCCCGATATCTTCTATTTTGAGGATGTCTACTCCACCGTGGCTTTTTCGGGAAAGCTATTGGAATGCAGGGATAACGAGGTTTCCAATTATGATATTGCCGGAGGCTGGATGTGCAAGAGCCCTTTGTATCGGGAAAAACTGGCGGCTTTTGGAATCGGGGAAGCCGTGGACGCGCTTGCGGAGGGCAGGGCTGATTTCATTATGTCGGACGGGGAAATCGGTCTGCGGGGGCTGGTATGGCTCGAGATTCCCTTTGCGGAGAAGGGAATAAATGTGTCTGTCGAGGAGTACGACAGGATCGGGGAAGCCTATGGCGTGTATCAGGTGATCCCTGTTTCGAAGGACGGGCAATACCTGCGGGAGGCGAAATAAAGAGCTTCGGCATGGGGGAAAAAATGAGCGCAGAGAAAGTGTATCTTCGTCCCATCACGTCAGCGGATACCAATAAAATCGTAACCTGGCGGAATCGGGATTTTGTGCGGAAAAATTTCATTTATCAGAAGCCCTTTACCCAAGAGGGGCACGAGACCTGGCTGAAAGAGCAGGTGGAGCCGGGGTATGTGGCACAGTTTATCATCTGTGTGGGAACGGAGAATGTCTGCCTGCCGGAAGGTGGAATCATGACAGACAGTGGGGCGGGTGCCGGTGGAGGCATGAACCATCCTGCGGGCGCGGTGAGCGGCCAAAGAGACATCGGCAGCGTCTATCTGAGGGACATCGACAGGGAAAAGGGCGAGGCAGAATACGGCATTTTTATCGGTGAGCGCGATGCCCTGGGAAAAGGATACGGTACGCAGGCGGCGAAACAGATGCTGGAGTACGGTTTTGAGACGCTCGGGCTGCGAAAGATATTCCTGCGGCTTTTGGAGGACAATCCGCGGGCACTGAGAAGTTATGAAAAAGCGGGGTTTCGATTGATAAATAACAGACGGGAAACCGTCAATCTGCAACAGGGCAAGAGCGTCGTCCTCTTTATGGAGATCGATTACCGCCGATGGAAAGCAATGAAAGAGAAGAACCGGAAAAACGAGTAAGGGAATAGAAGGTAATATTTTTTATAGAAGAAAAGAGTCAGAATGATTGCAGAAATGGAGAACAGCATGGGTCAGTTAGTCAGTTTTGTGATTCCCTGCTATCGGTCGGCACAGACCGTGAGTGGGGTGGTACAGGAAATCAGGGAGGCAATGAAGGGGCTTTCGCAGTACCGCTATGAGATTGTTTTGGTCAATGACGCTTCCCCCGATGATACCTTTGAGACGATTCGCGCACTGTGCAGAGAAAATAAGGATATCTGCGGCGTGAATCTGGCGAGAAACTTTGGACAGCACGCGGCGCTGATGGCAGGATTTTCCCATGTGCGGGGCGATATCGTGGTCTGCCTGGATGACGACGGACAGACGCCTGCCTCGGAGGTGGGCAAGCTTCTTTCCGGAATCGAAGCAGGTTCTGATGTGGTCTATGCAAAGTATCAGAAGAAACGGCATTCGGGATTCCGTAATCTTGGCAGTAAGATCAATGAGCTGATGACGCGGGTCATGCTGGGCAAGCCTAAAGATCTCTATGTTTCCAGTTATTTTGCCGCCAAGCGTTTTGTGGTGGAGGAACTTTTGCGCTATGAGAATCCGTATCCCTATGTGATCGGGCTGGTGCTGCGCACCACGAAAAAGATAACAAACGCCGAGGTGACGCACAGGGAGCGGGAAGTGGGCGTTTCCGGATACACCATCGGCAAGCTCCTTGGTCTGTGGTTCAACGGCTTTACGGCTTTCAGTGTGAAACCTCTTAGAATAGCAACTGTTATTGGAATCCTGTCTGCGTGCGGAGGTTTTGCCTACGGCATTTTTACGATCATTAAGAAGTTTGTCAATCCGGCTGTCCCGATAGGCTTCAGTGCGCTGATGGCGGCAATCGTATTTTTCTGCGGACTGATTTTGTTGATGCTTGGCATTATCGGAGAGTACATCGGACGGATCTATATTTCTTTGAACAATTCTCCGCAGTATGTGATCAGGGAGTGTGTGGATGAGAGAGAGGCGGAGTGAGAAAAAAAAGAATGAAATCCGCAGTCTGTTGATTGCGGGCGTTTTCTCCCTGGCGTTTACGACGGCGATCCTGTTTGGTTCGCGTTTGGACAGTGTGGAGAATGTGGATATGAAGGATGCGGCGCTCTGGATCCAACTGGTAACGCTGAGCATTCTTTTTACGGGAATGGTGCGCCTTTTGTGGCTTCTTTTGGAGATGCTGCATGGCAGAGGGGAAAATGCACTCAGCCGGGCAGTAAATAGAATAACGAGTGTTCTTAATATTGCGGACACGCAGGCGAATCTTGCGGCCTTCCTGTTTCTGCTTCTCTGTTGGCTGCCTGTGTTATTGGCGGTTTATCCGGGCTTTTTTGTCTATGATGCGCAGGACGAGTATATTCAGGTGGCGACGAGGACGTTTTCCACCCATCATCCGCTTGTGCATGTATTGCTGCTTGGCGGGATGATCTGTGCTGTCCATAAGCTGACGGATTCCTATAATCTGGGGATTGTCTGCTACATGGTTTTCCAGATGGCTGCCGCGGCGGGCGTTTTTACCTTCCTTTTTTCTTATTTGCGGAAAAGAAAGGTCTCGCGGATGCTGCGGCTGATCGGACTTTTGTGGCTGGGGTTGTTTCCCACGGTGGTGATGTTTACCCTGTGTTCGGCGAAAGACGCGTTGTTTACGCTGGCACTGCTGCTGCTTTTGATCTGTCTCTTGGAACTTGGCAGAGATGGGGAGGCTTTTTTTGCGTCAAGGGGCTGGCAGTTTCTTTTTGCGGCAAGCGGTATGGCAATGATGCTTCTTCGCAACAACGGCTTTTACGCCTTTTTGGTGATGGTTCCTCTATTGTTCCTCTTACAGAAGCATTGCCGCAAGAAACTGTTGCTGTTGTCTGCCTGTGCGGTGGCAGGCTGTCTTCTTGTAAACGGCGGCTTGAAACTGGCACTCCATGCGGACGATTCCGAGTATCAGGAACTTTTGACGGTGCCGATCCAACAGCTTGCCAGAACTTACAAGTATGCGCCCGAGGTGTTTTCGACGGAGGATCTGGAAATACTGCATGAGGTTTTGGATGAGGAGGCGCTCTCTTTGTATACGCCGAGGCTCTCCGATCCGGTCAAATACCGCTTTGACAATGCGGCATTTGCAAAGGATAAGGGGCGCTACGCCGCGCTCTGGCTGCGCATCGGCAGGAAAAAACCCCTGATTTACCTAAATGCCTGGTGGATGACATCCTACGGTTTCTGGTATCCGAATACGGTGATCAATGTTTACGGGGGTAATACGGTTTTTACTTTTACTTATCGGGATAATTCCTACTTTGGTTATGAGGTGGAGCTGCCGGGCGTGCGGGAGAGTAAGATTCCCCGGCTTGACGAGGTGTATCGCAGGCTGTCGCTGGAGGTCTGGAAGGAGAAGGTGCCCGTAATCTCCTGGCTGTTTTCTCCCGGTGCCATGTTCTGGCTTTATGCCTTCTTCTTTGCATGGCTATTAAATAACGAGCGATATGAAATGCTGTATCCGTTTTTGCCGATTTTTCTGATTTGGCTGACCGTGCTGCTGGGACCGACTTATCTGCCGCGTTATGTATTGTTTTTGTGGTATGCGCTGCCGCTGTTTTTGGGGATGGTGCAGATGGGATCGCATGAAAATATAAAAGGAAACAAATAAGGAAAGGACAGGATGATTGATGAAAACAAAGGTATTTATTGACGGGAGCGAAGGAACGACAGGACTGCGGATTAACGAACGGTTTCAGCGCCGTGACGATATCGAGCTGTTACACATCGATCCGGAACTGAGAAAGGATCCGGCGGAGAGAAAGAAAATGATCGGGGCGTCTGATATCACCTTTCTCTGTCTGCCGGACGAGGCGGCAAGGGAGTCTGCCGCGCTGGCTGAGGGGGAGGATGTGGTGATCATCGACGCTTCGACCGCTCATCGGACCGAGGCGGGATGGGCGTACGGCTTTCCGGAGCTGTCGGACGCCCACAGGGAGGCGATTCAAAGCGGAAAGCGGATCGCGGTTCCGGGCTGCTATGCCACGGGCTTTATTTCCCTGGTCTATCCGTTGATCACGGGCGGAATCCTGCCGAAGGACTATCCGGTCAGCAGCTTTGCCATCTCAGGATACAGCGGGGCGGGCAAGCGGACGATCGCGGCTTATGAGAGCGCGGACAGAGCGGAGGAACTGTCCGCGGGGAGAGAGTATGCGCTCACGCAGCAGCATAAGCACTTAAAGGAAATGCAGAAGATTACGGGACTTGCGCGCACCCCCCTGTTTTCTCCGATCATCGATGACTATTACAGCGGCATGGTGGTTTCCGTGCAGCTCTACGCGGATCTGCTGAAGGGAAAGCATACGCCGGAATCTCTGCTGCATTATTATGCGCAATATTATGATAAGAAACGTTTTATTCGGGTGAGTGCCGCGGATGATGAAGTTGCCGCGAGCGGTTTTTTGGCGGGGAACGGTCTGTCCGGCTGGGATGGATTAAAGATTTACGTGACGGGAAACGAGGAGCGCATTGTCGTTTCCTCTCAATTTGACAATCTGGGAAAAGGCGCATCCGGTGCGGCAATCCAGTGTATGAATCTGATTCTGGGATGCGACGAGGCCGAGGGACTTGACCTGTAACGGTCTCGAATATCGCGCAGAGAGCGGTTTGTTGTAAATATTGCTTGTTTGTGGTAAACTAAGGAGAAAAAATGAGGATAGTAGGGTAGAAAACGACCATGAATCGAATCATCAATAAGAGACAAGCTATCTGTGGCACGGTATGGATCGTGGCGGCGTGCATCCTGTTGACTCTGTGGCCGCTTCGCCTGATTCACGAAGAAGTGCGCACCGAAAGCGGCAGTCAGGGCAGCGTATTGTCCGAAGTGGTCAATGAAAATATCGTGGTACAGCAGCGTTTCATCGCGCAATATGACAGATTAAAGGAAATAGAAATCTATCTGGCGGAGTGGACGAAGGGCGAACAGTTTAACTTCGTGCTGCGGGACGGTTCCATGCAGACTCTTATGCAGCAGCTCATAGATACCAAAGAAATGGAAGTGCCCGGTTATTGCAGGATTCAGGTCAACATTGACACTGAGGTTGGCAGAGATTACTACTTTCTGCTCCAGGGGGTGGAATCGGAATTTCGGGTGGCATATGTCGGCAATGCAGGTGAGGGCTACAATATCTACATCGGCGCGGTCTATTATGACGGCGTGGAGGATGTGGAGCACTGCATGGCTGCGGACTATGTGTACGAAGTGCCTCTGCGTAAATTAAAAACCCTGCTTGCGGCAGCCCTTGTCCTTGCGGCAGCCATCCTGATTACGCTGCTTACAGGACGCCATTACCAAAAGAAACCGGAAAAGAATACACTGCTGACGGTGGAGAGGACGATGCGCATCGTACTGGTTCCGCTGATCGTTGCGGCAGGGATTGCGGCAACGATAGCCGTCTGGCCGCTTCATTTGTTTACGACAGATCCTTATTGCATTGCCTTTTATGAGGTGGGTGTACTTCTTCTGGTGGCAGCCGCGCTCTATGCGGTCGTGCATGACCGTACGGGAATTGCCACGGACAGGACAGTGCTTGCGGTGCTGCGGGTCAGGTGGAGGGACGATCTGCAGTCTCTTTTGTTTGCCGGGGCCATTTGGGGATGTTGTAACTATATGAACGCCCTCTATGAGATTCATCACACGATTGCATACAGGCAGGTGCTCATCTTTTTTGCGCTGGCATTGTTTGTGACGTATCGGAAAACGGAAATATTCCGGCTCGGCAATCTGCTTTACGCGGTGGCAGCGGCGGTCGTGGGGCCGATGTATTATCGGAAAAATCTGGCGCTTTTGGTGGATGCGGCCCATGAGGCGGGAAAGAACGGTCCGGGCGAGCAGGAAATTCTCGCTCTGAAACTGACGGTCTGGGCGGGCATTCTGGCGGGACTGGTGATTCTAAATACCGTGCGGATTCTGTGGAAACGGGAAATCCATGGCATATCAGTGCCATATGGCTTATTGGTGGGCGTTTTCTTTGTCCTTCTCATTCTGCGCCGTAATATGAGAGGGTGGCCGATTTTTCTGGTCTGTGCCTTTACCCTATATTACCTGCGAATGGCGGCGGGGATTAGGAAAGAAGTGCTGCTGCGCAATATCGTAAACGGTATCTTGATTCACTTTTTAGCGACAGTGGGATTTTGCCTGATTCACAGACCGTATATGTATTTTCGATATTACAGATACCCCTTCCACTTTCACACGGTGACGATCTCCGCGGTGTACCTGGCATTGGTGTTTTGTGCGGCATTTGTAAAGCTTTTGGATGCTTATCGGAGAATGCCGCGTCTGGCGGGGGTTTATAAAGAGCTTGCCGTGTTTGGCGTCAGCGCCATGTATCTGCTCTTTACTCTTTCGAGGACGGGATACCTGGCCTCGCTGGTGATGGCAGTTGTGGTGCTTCCGACGGCTTTCTTTGTGGGAAAGGAAATGCCATTTCGGCAAAAATGCCGCCGGCTGCTGCAAAGTATCGGGCTGATGGCGCTTGCCGTCCTGATGTGTTTTCCCATTGTTTTCACGGCGCAGAGGACGATTCCCGCAGTGACGGCGGATGTGAGAGCACATGAGATCGAGGAGTTTCCTTCGGAGCTGGTACACGGCAGAGACTTGGATTCCTACTACTATATCACGATCGAACGTTTTATTCAGACCTTTCAGATGAAGGTGTTGGGAATCCCTGAGGAAAAGTGCTTAAACGCTTTTCTCTTTTTCAGCAAGGCGGATGACGCTTCCGACTACAGAAGCCCGTATCTGGAATTGGGGAGCAGGATATTGTTAGCCTCAACGGAGGATATGGCGGCAAAGGAGAAGGAAGAAGAATCCTATACAAACGGAAGGCTGTATATATTCAGACAGTATTACGATAGGCTGGACAAGCGTGGTCACGACGATATGGGTGTGATGGAGCCGAACGGTAATTACCTTGCCCATGCGCATAACATCTATCTGCAGGTGGCTTACGATCACGGGATTCCGGTGGGGGCGGTGTTCCTTCTGCTGGGTGTGGGGACGCTTGTGCAGGCGGCGGTTTATTACCGACGTCATAGGCTGGACCGGGAATGTGCCCTGTTTCCGCTGGCGCTTTTGATTTTGTTTGCGGTGGCAGGCATTACGGAGTGGATCTTTCATCCTTGCTGCCCGATTGCCTTTTGTCTGCTCCTTACCATGGGACCTCTTTTGGTGGACGGCAGATCCTAATATAACAGACTAAAAGCAGAGAATACAGAAAACTATGGAAAAAGCGAAAAAGATTTTTAATGCAAAACTGTTTTACAGAAGAACCTGCCTGATTCTTTACGATGTGATCAGTGTGGTGCTGGCAAGTTATATCGCGATCTTGTGGCGGTATGACTTTCATCTGGATTTTATTCCCAGACATTTTATGCGCCCCATTGAAAGGATGCTGCCCCTAAACATCCTGGCTACGCTGGTCATCTTTTATTTCATGCGTCTTTACAGCAGTTTGTGGGCGTTTGCGGGAGAGACGGAGCTGCAGAATATCGTGATGGCATGCGCGCTTTCTACGCTGGCGAATGGCATCGGGCTGCAGTTTTTCAGGATCACCGCGCAGGCAGTGCCGAGAAGCTACTATCCCGCCTATCTTGCCGTGCTGGTAGCCTGTATTTTTGCCAGCCGCTTTTCCTACCGTTTTTTCCGCGGTCTAAAGCATAAGCAGCAGAATAAAAAGAATCAGATTTCTGTGATGGTGATCGGTGCGGGCGAGGCGGCAAACGTCATTATCAAGGAGATTGTAAACAGTAATTTTTCTACCATGGTCATCAAGTGCATCATTGACGATGATAAGGGAAAATGGGGACGTTATATTCAGGGCATTAAGGTGGTCGGCGGCCGTGAAAGGATCGTGGAGTGTGCTGATATCTACGATGTGGACGAGATCATTGTTGCCATGCCCTCCGCTTCCAGAGTGGAGATTCGCAACATTCTGGAAATCTGCAAGGACACCAACTGTAAACTTCGCTCTCTGCCCGGTATGTATCAGCTCGTAAACGGTGAAGTGAATATCAGCAAACTGCGGGATGTGGAAGTGGAAGATCTTCTGGGCAGGGATCCCATCACTGTTGATATGGATTCGATCCTTGGCTACGTGCAGGGGAAGGTCGTGCTTGTCACAGGCGGCGGCGGTTCCATCGGCAGCGAGCTTTGCAGACAGATCGCAACGCATAAGCCCAGACAGTTGGTGATCGTTGATATTTACGAAAATTCGGTTTACGATGTGCAGCAGGAATTGAAGGCGGATTTCCCGGAGCTGGATTTGGTCGTACTGATCGCTTCCGTGAGAAATACCAACAGAATGAACTATATTTTTTCTAAATATAATCCGGATATCGTTTATCATGCGGCTGCGCATAAGCATGTGCCGCTGATGGAGGACAGTCCCACCGAGGCAATTAAAAACAACGTCTTCGGTACCTTTAAGACGGCACAGGCAGCAGCTATGAGCGGCGTGCGGCGTTTTGTGATGATTTCCACAGACAAGGCGGTGAATCCCACGAACATCATGGGAGCCAGTAAGCGGATTTGCGAGATGATCATACAGACTTTCGATAAGCACTATGAGACGGAGTTTGTGGCTGTGCGCTTCGGCAATGTCCTGGGCAGCAACGGCAGTGTGATCCCGCTTTTTCGTAAGCAGATCGCAGCCGGCGGACCGGTCACGGTCACGCATCCGGATATCATCCGTTATTTTATGACCATTCCGGAGGCGGTCTCTCTGGTGCTGCAGGCGGGCGCCTATGCAAAGGGCGGTGAGATTTTCGTGCTGGATATGGGAGAGCCGGTTAAGATTCTCTCTCTGGCAGAGAATTTGATCAAACTTTCGGGGTTTCGCGTGGGGGAGGATATCAAAATTGAATTTACCGGTCTGCGTCCGGGAGAAAAGCTCTATGAGGAGCTCCTGATGGATGAGGAAGGCATGAAAGAGACGGCAAACAAGATGATTCGTATCGGAAAACCGATCGAATTGGACGAGCACGAATTTTTTGCGGATCTGAAAGAACTCAAGGACGAGTGTCAGATTGAAAACTCGGATATCAGGCCGCTGATTCAGAAGATCGTGCCGACGTATCATTATGAGGAGGGTCAAAATCATGGATAAAAAGAGAATTTATCTGTCTTCCCCGACGATGCACGGGGATGAGCAGAGGTTTGTGCAGGAAGCGTTTGATACCAACTGGGTGGCGCCGCTGGGACCTAACGTAAATGCCTTTGAGAAAGAAATCGCGGCATACACGGGCTGCGGTCATGCGGCGGCATTGGATTCCGGTACGGCGGCGATCCATCTGGCGTTGAAACTTTTGGGGACAAAGCAGGGAGATGTTGTGTTTGTCTCGGATCTGACATTTTCGGCGTCCTGTAATCCCATCGTCTATGAGAATGCGACGCCCGTGTTTATCGACGCGGAGCCGGATACCTGGAATATGTCGCCCGAGGCGCTGAAACGCGCTTATGAGAAATACCCGAACCCGAAAGCGGTGATCTGTGTGCATCTCTACGGTACGCCCGCGAAGCTCGATGAAATCATGGAAATCTGTGAAGCGCACGGCACGCCGATGATAGAAGACGCGGCGGAATCCTTAAGCAGCACCTACAAAGGACGGCATACGGGCACCTTCGGAAAATACGGGATCTATTCGTTTAACGGCAATAAGATCATCACCACTTCCGGCGGCGGCATGTTTGTTTCGGCGGAGGAGGAGGCGACGAAAGGGGTTACCTTTCTGGCAACGCAGGCGCGGGATCCCGCGAGGCATTATCAGCACTCGCACATCGGCTACAATTACCGCATGAGTAATATCACGGCAGGGATCGGCAGAGGGCAGCTGCTGCATCTGGAGGAGCATAAGGCGAGAAAGAAGGCAATCTATCGGCAGTATCAGGAGGCTTTTGCGGATATCCCGGAACTGCAAATGAATCCTTTGAATCCGGATGGGGATGCCAACTGTTGGCTTTCCTGCCTGACGATTGCGCGTGACAGTAAAATAACACCTGATATGATAATGGATGCGTTGCAGGAAAAATGTAATGCGGAAACCAGACCGATCTGGAAACCCATGCACATGCAGCCTGTCTTTGCCGAATGTGAATTTTTTGCGCATAATGAGGACGGCAGCAGCGTAGGGACGGATCTCTTTGAGAGAGGCTTGTGCCTGCCCAGCGATATTAAGAATACGGAAGAGGAGATGGAGGAGATCATCCGCACGGTGCGGGAGATTATGGAGGACAATTAGTTTTTTGTATGCTATAATAGCCGCAGAGAGGAACACGATATGTATAAAAACGGTATCAAAAGAGGCTTGGATTTCATATTGTCCTTGTGCGGCATCATCGTTTTGAGCCCTGTTTTGCTCGTATTGGCTGTGCTGGTGCGGGTGAAACTGGGAAGTCCCATCCTTTTCAAACAGGAAAGACCGGGAAAGGATGAGAAGATTTTCACGCTCTGCAAATTCCGTACGATGACGGATGCGCGGGATGAGAAGGGCGAGCTTTTGCCGGACGAGGTACGCCTGACAAAGTTCGGGAAACTTCTGCGGGCGACGAGCCTGGACGAGCTTCCGGAGCTTTTCAATATTTTAAAAGGCGATATGAGCGTGATCGGACCGAGACCCTTGTTGGTGCGGTATCTGCCTCGTTACAATGCCTTTCAGCGGCGCAGGCACGAGGTGCGGCCCGGGCTTACGGGGTTGGCGCAGATAAGCGGCAGGAATGCTTTGACCTGGGAAGAAAAGTTTGCCTATGACGTGCGCTATGTGGATCATCTTAGCTTTGCGATGGATGCGCGCATTTTCTTTGGTACGGTTCGGGCAGTGTTAAAGCATGAGGGCATCAGCAGCGAGACCAGTGCCACTATGGAAGAATTTATGGGGAGCGTAGATGCTTCGGAAGGAAACTTATGAGAGAATTACGCATTTTATTTACCGGGGCGGGGCGACGCGTGGAACTGCTGCAGGCTTTCAGACAGGCGGCGCAGGTGCTTGGCGTCTCGCTGAAACTGTATGGGGCGGATATGGCAGGGACGGCACCGGCGCTGGCTTTTTGCGATTACAGCAGGAAAATCTGTGCCATGAAGGACAGAGATTATATTCCGCAGCTTTTGGAGATTTGTGAAAAAGATCGTATTGATTTGGTTATTCCGACGATTGATACGGATCTTTTAGTGCTTTCGGAACACAAAGAAGCTTTTCATAAGGCGGGTGTCGCGGTGATGATCAGTGCGCTTGACAAGGTCAGGCTGTGCAGGGATAAGAACGATACCACAGCCTTTTTCCATTCTTGCGGTCTGAAAGCGCCTGAGACCGTGAATGATTACATGGCGTATCGGGGACCCTTTCCCTGTTTTATCAAGCCGAAAGACGGCAGCAGCAGCATCGACGCCTACAAGGTGGATGAGAAGGAACAGCTTTTGACGTACGCGGAGCGCGTAAAGGATTATATCATCCAGCCTTTTATCGACGGAAAGGAATACACGGTAGATATTTTTTGTGATCCGGAAGGGAATCCGATTTATATCACCCCCAGAGAGCGGCTTGCCGTCCGCAGCGGAGAGGTGTTGAAGACAAAGATTGTGCTGGATGAGCGGATCGTTGCAGAATGCAGGGAATTGGTGCGGCAGTTTGTGCCCTGCGGACCCATCACGGTACAGCTCATTCGGGAGAAGGAGACGGGGGACGACTATTATATTGAAATCAATCCGCGTTATGGAGGCGGCGCGCCCCTGAGCATAAAGGCAGGGGCGGATTCCGCGCAGATGACGCTGCGGCTGCTGCTGGGAGAAAAGCCCGGGTTTCAGAGCGGCGGGGTGCAGGACGGCGCGGTCTACAGTCGTTTTGACCAGAGCATCCGCATCGTTTCAGAGAGCCGCCCGATGGGGGGAAGGATTAGAAAAATATCAGGTGTTATTTTTGACCTGGACGATACGCTTTATGCGGAGAAACAGTATGTGAAAAGCGGCTTTCACGCCGTCGCGAAGTTCCTGGGCGAAGGAGGAGCGGAGGAAAAGCTGTGGCGCTGTTTTACGGAAGGGAAGAACGCTATTGACGCGCTTTTGCGGGAGCTGGGGCGGGAGACGGAAAAGGAAGAATGTCTGCATGTCTATCGCTTCCATCAGCCGGAGATCTCACTTTACGCGGGCGTAGCGGATATGCTGGGACGTCTTCGAGACAACGGGCTTCGTGTCGGCATCATCACCGACGGCAGACCGGAGGGACAGCGCAGCAAGCTGCAGGCGCTGGGAATCGGACTTCCCGAAGAGGATATCATCATCACCGACGAGTTGGGCGGCGTGCAGTTTCGCAAGCCTTGCGATATCGCCTTTCGGATTCTGCAGCGCAGATGGGGACTGCCCTTTGAGGAGCTGGTTTATGTCGGAGATAATCCGGAAAAAGATTTTCGGGCGGCGATACAGCTTGGCATGGAGAGCATCTACTTTGAGAACCCGGATGGGCTGTATTACAGGGAGGATGCCCCGGAGAATGCTTACGGCATCAAAATTTGTGATATTGAGGATGCGTATCGTGTTATCAAAGGATATATGATATAATAAAAGGACGGGTATCAAATGAGCAGGGTGTTGATCTTAACCAATTCTTCCGGCGGACTGTATGATTTTAGAAATGAGTTTGTGGAGGCGCTGTTACAGGAGCATCAGGTTTTTATCAGCCTGCCCGACGAGGTGAGGACGAAAGAACTTTCCGCGGAGGGTGCAAAGATTATACAAACGCCTATTCACAGGAGAGGCATGAATCCGCTTGAGGACATCAAGTTGTATCTTGCCTACCGCGGTATGATGAAAAAGCTGCAGCCTGATCTGGTCGTGACTTACACGATCAAGCCGAATATCTACGGCGGAATGGCAGCAGCGGGCTTAAAGATTCCCCACATTGCGACTATTACAGGGCTGGGAGGCGCTTTTGACAAGAAGGGGCTTTTGCTGGCGCTGATTGTGCGCCTTTACCGCAGGGGCTTAAAGCGCACAGCCTGTGTTTTTTTTCAGAATCGGGAGAACAGGGAGATTTGTCAGAGATACGGGATCAAGGGCAAAAAGGAGAAGCTTGTCATGGGTTCCGGTGTGAACCTGCAAAGGCATGTCTATGAGCCGTATCCCGAAGAGGAAACGGTACGGTTTCTGTTCATGGGCCGTGTGATGAAAGAAAGAGGGATTTTAGAATTTGCGGCGGCGGCCGAGAAGCTTCACAGTGATAGGGTGCAGTTTGAGGTTTTGGGAAGCTGCGATGAGGATTATCAGGAATTTCTCGATGCACTGGAGGAGCGGGGCGTGATCCGTCAGCTTGGCTTTCATACTGAGGTGCATCCCTATGTGGCACAGGCGAGCGCTGTCGTGGTGGCATCTTTTCACGAGGGAATGTCCAATACCCTGATCGAGGGCGCGGCAACGGGACGTCCGGTGATCGCTTCCCGCATCAGCGGCTGCAAGGAAGCCTTTGATGAGGGGGTGACGGGCTTTGGGTTTACGCCCGGAAAGGCGGATGAATTGATTGCGGCGATGGAAAAGTTTCTGGCGTTGACGCAGCAGCAGCGGGCTGTGATGGGACGGCTGGGCAGAGAGAAGATGGAACGGGAATTTGACAGGAAATTAGTAACCGTTGCTTATATGCAGGAAGTATCGCAGAACCTGCATAAATAACGCATGTTATGTAATGGAGGAGATCAGGATGGATCTGTACGAAAAACTGGTGAGCGGAGAGGAAAAACTTTCCCTTGTGGGGCTTGGTTACGTGGGAATGCCGATCGCGGTAGCCTTTGCAAGAAAGATCAAAGTGGTGGGCTTTGACTTAAACGCGGAAAAAATTGATCTTTACCGAAATGGAATCGATCCCACGAACGAAGTGGGCAATGAAGTGATCCGCGATACGACGGTGGAATTTACGGCGGATGCCGCGAAGTTAAAAGAGGCGAAATTTCATATTGTGGCAGTGCCTACGCCCGTCAATGACGATCATACGCCCGATCTTTCTCCCGTGGAGGGCGCAAGCCGCATCCTCGGGCAGAATCTGACAAAAGGTTCCGTGGTGGTGTTTGAATCCACGGTATACCCCGGTGTCACGGAGGAAATTTGTGTGCCTATTCTGGAAAAGGAATCCGGTCTGACCTGCGGCGTGGATTTTAAGATCGGCTACTCTCCCGAGCGCATCAATCCGGGCGATAAGGTGCACAGACTGGAAACGATCACGAAAATTGTTTCAGGCATGGACGAAGAAACATTGGATGTGGTGGCAAAGGTCTATGAGCTGGTGGTGGAGGCAGGCGTCTACCGTGCGGAGTCCATCAAGGTGGCGGAGGCG
>DETS01000126.1:0-13421 GCA_002361735.1 Lachnospiraceae bacterium UBA3282
CTCGATATGGCAGGCGTCAGACGGACGTTTTAAAACAAAACTGCCCGACAGAAATAGGAATAACGGTAAAAAGCTGATAGCAAAAGCGAGCAGAGAGAACCTTGAAAAGTGCATAGTGAATTGGTATAAGGACATACAGAAGGGACAGGAAAATCCAAGAACCATGAAAGCCCTGTATCCTGCGTGGATCAATTATAAGGCGGAAGAAACGACTCCCGCTAATGCAACGAAGCTGCAGTGGGTGTGGGATACCTATTATGTAGGCTCAGAAATCGTCAACATGGATATAGCGGATATAGATGTGGTTATTATGAAAGAATGGTTCTTGAAAACGGTCAGGGAGCATCAATTGACCAGCAAGAAGTATAAGGAAATGAAAAGTCTTGCCAACATGCTCTTAGATTATGCGATAGAGAAACGGCTGATCGGCGTCAATGTGGCAAGAAATGTCCACGGTATCTCTTACAGGAAGTTTGCAGAGCCTCATAAGAAAGGTGAGACCGAACAGGTATATGTTGATGATGAACGAGAACGGCTGCTCATACAGGCGCAGAAGCAGTACGAGAAGACAGGAAACGTCGCATATCTGGCGGTATGTATGAACTTCTTCCTCGCTTTGCGGGTGGGGGAGATCGTTGCTTTGAAAACAACCGACTTTTCAGCCGACTCGGTACAGATAACGAGGCAGGAGGTTAAGGAGTATTACATGGATGAAGACGGCAGGAGACACAGGCTGGGGTATGGCATTTCTCCTTATCCGAAGAGTCCAGCGGGCAACAGGACTTTATACCTGTCCAAGAGTGCAAGGAAGTACTACTATATGATTCTGGAGCATAACAGATGTAATGGTTTGGAAGGGGAATACTTGTTTATGGACAGAAACGGGGAAAGACTTCACGATTATGCCATAAACAATGTCTTAAGACGGGTAAACAGGCAGATCGGCACGGCTCAGAAGGGCAACCACAGCATCAGAAAGACCTGCATCTCCAATATGATCGCCTCCAAGCAGTTGACCAATGAGGAGATCAGGAAATTCGCGGGTCATGAGGATTTTGCGACAACCGTGCGGTATTATGAGTTTGCGACAAAATCTCTGGAAGAACGGACCGATGCATTTGAGGCGGCTTTGGGGTAAAAAAGTGTAACCAAGTGTAACCGAACAAATGTACGACATAAAAACGGGAAGCCTAGTAAAATCAAGGCTTCCCACACTTTAAAAACTGCGGAAGATGGGACTTGAACCCACACGTCTGCTGACACATGATCCTTAGTCATGCCTGTCTGCCAATTCCAGCACTTCCGCATACGTTTACAACGCAAGTAATATCTTACTATCTGACCTCTCAAAAGTCAAGAGATTTTGCCCCGTTTTTTACAAAGTTTTTCTAAAACATAAAATTGCCTGAGAAAGATTGAGAAATGGGCTTGACAGAGCGGGAAAAAGACGATAGAATAACATTTGTTCGCAGGAATGGCGGAATTGGCAGACGCGCACGGTTCAGGTCCGTGTGGTAGCAATACCATGAGAGTTCAAGTCTCTTTTCCTGCACGCATAAAGACATCGCTTCGGCGGTGTCTTTTTCGCAATTTCGGAATAAAGGCCAACGCCCGTTTCTTTGCTCCTATGGAGGGTGCCGGCGTCCGTATTGCAGCTTCACAATGATGTGATTCCGGTGGGAGACGAGGCGGCACTTGCGGGCATAAACAGATAGGATATGGAATGGAGATTGGTATGCGTATCATAAGAGGAATGGTTTATACGGACAGCATGTGTTTTGAGCCGGGTGAGCTTGTAATAGAGGACGAACGGATCGAGAATGTGGCGCGTTGCGAGGCGGGAGCGCTTGCGGAGAAAGAGGCGCAGACATATATCCTTCCGGGGCTGGTCGATATTCACTTCCACGGCTGTGCGGGCTATGACTTCTGTGACGGCACGGCGGAGGCTGTGCGCGCCATCGCTTCTTATGAGATGACACACGGTACCACCACGATCTGCCCGGCCACCATGACGCTCTCCGAGGAACGGCTTCTGGAAATCTGCGCAGCGGGAGCAGCGGCAGCGGAGACGGAAGTCCTTGCGGAAGGAATTCCCGTAAAGGAGGTTTTGCGGGGTATTTATCTGGAAGGTCCCTTTATCTCCGAGGAGAAAAAGGGCGCGCAGAATCTGGCTTATATACGGAAGCCGGATCCGGTCATACTGAGAAGACTGCAAGAGGCGGCGAAAGGCATGATCCGCATGGTGGCGATCGCGCCGGAAACGGAGGGTGCCATGGACTGCATCCGTGACTGCAAGGAAGCCTTTCGGTTTTCCATCGCTCATACCTGTGCGGATTACGAGACAGCGAAGGCGGCAATCAAAGCGGGAGCGTATCATGTGACCCACCTGTACAACGCAATGCCGCCCTTTACTCACAGGCAGCCGGGCGTGATCGGCGCGGCAGCGGAGAACGGGGAGACGAGAGTGGAACTGATTTGTGACGGCATCCATATCCATCCCTGTGTGGTCAAGAGTACCTTTAAGATGTTCGGTGCAGAGCGGATGGTTTTGATCAGTGACAGCATGATGGCAACGGGCATGGAGGACGGGGAGTACGCGCTGGGCGGTCAGCCTGTGATCGTCAAAGGCAATCGGGCGTTATTAAAAGACGGTACCATCGCGGGCAGTGCTGCCAATCTCTATGATTGCATGAGAAACGCGATACGGATGGGGGTTCCCAAGGAGGAGGCAGTCAGAGCGGCAACGGTCAATCCGGCGCAGGCTGTCGGGCTTTCCGAAGAATGCGGGGTGCTGCTTCCGGGACGGCGGGCGGATATTCTGCTGGCAGATCGGGACTTTGCCCTGCTTGAGGTGATTAAGTCCGGGCGCGTGGTCAAAAGTGCGCGGTGAAGACGGCAAATGTCAATTTACTTTTCCTGTGCGGTATGATAAAATGAAACGGTTCTGAGAAAGCAGGCGGCAAGCTTTCGGAGAGCATTCGGCAATGATGCGGATGGAATCGTAAGATGCGTAATCGTTAAGGAAAGGGGCAGGATATCATGGCACAGGTCAGTGAGCGGGAACAGTTGATTTTTGACATTGCACAGATGGAGTGGGAGCTTTTTCAGCTGGTTTACAACACGGGCGGCAGGGCTTCCTGCCAGGATGATCCCGATACCTTCTTTAAAATGCGGATGAGTCAGTGGATGGTATACTCCGACGAGGTGCTTTTGAGCTATCAGGACGATATCAAGAATGCCGTGGCGGAAGGAAGGAATCCCATTTTTGAAAAATACGGTTTTATGATGGAGAGCACCTATCCGGAAGAATATGAGGAGATTAAGGGGCATCTTCCCGACGTGTCGGAAAAGAAGGAGATTGCGGAGCAGATCATAGCGGTCAATTTGGAGTGGGACGCGAAGATGGCAGAAGAATACCCGAATGTAAGGAAGCGGGGCAGGGTGGCGACCACGGCACAGGACGGCATTATGGCAGGTTCCTCTATGGAGAGTTACCTGCGCGGCGAGCTTTACACTTACTCCATGAAAACGCTCAAATTGATTTGGAAAGAGACGAAAGAAGCAAAAGAAAAGGGCGAGAGCCTGTTAAAGCAGACCATCGCCAATGAAACCGCGTTTTACGGTTACCGTTCGTTGGAGGATGCGGAGGCCAGGTACAGCTGAGCAGGACTCGCAAAGCCGTGCTGACGCACTCCTTGTCCGATTGCATCGGACCTTTGCTCGTACGACGACGCAAGGGAAACAAATGTCTGCTGCGCAGCCGCTTGTTTCCCTTCTGCTTACGTCAGAAGTGAAGGCGTCTGCGCACCTCGTTGCGCAGGCGTTTTTTGACGAGGATCGTAACAAGGGCGACGTCGATGATGACGCAGACAGTCAGCACCACGGCAGACCAGGAAAGCCGTATGGCTTTATCGGCGAGCATGTTGCGGATCAAGAGCTCCAGAGAAACGCAGAAAAGCGGTATCTCCACAAATAGGCACAGTGCTCCCGAGAGCATGGTGAGCGGTACTTTGTGCAGCAGGAAGGCAAAGATTTCCACGCAGAGGAAGACGAGCGCCACGATGGGAAGCCCCAACTGCCAGAACCAGGTGGTGGAAGGGGTCAGGTAGGCGATCATATACAGATAGACAGCTACCGCAGCGCCGTCTGCAAGCAGGGCGAGGGCAGAAGGCATCTTGCGGTAATACACCAAAGGAAAGGTAAATACAAACAGACAGATGCAGATGCCGATCACCAGCAGGGACCAGAGATGGCGGTTGAATACCAGCAGGTTTAAGAGCAGGCAGGTACCGCTCGTGGCAGTCAGCACGACTGAGAGCAGGATGCCTAAATCTTTTCGTTTCACTTCCTCTACTTGTCCTTTGTTTTCCGGATAGGGAGAGGGCGGAAATTCTTTTCCCACTTCTTTTAAGTTGATGACGGGGGTGTGGCACAGCGGGCATTCCTGTAAGGAAGCCTCCAGTTCTACGCCGCAGTTTACGCAATATGACATAGATTTTCCTTTCTTAAATCAGGATTTAATTGTAATTCAAAACTGATAAAACATATTTTCGCGATTGCATAACAATAGTTATTGCATTTCGGTCGAACGGTTACTTTCGATTTTTACATGAATGCCATCCTGCACCAGCTTTCGGAAGAAATAGCGTTCCACGTCAGCCTCTACGATACTGCTGGCAAAATTTATGGTGAGGATGTCCTCGAAACTGATGATGGCGCAGTTGGTGCGGGAGGAAAAGGGTTGCCCCATGTAGATATCGAAGCGTTCGATAAAGGGCTTCATATCCTGCGGCACCTGCAGCGCGCCCATATTGGTAAGTCCCGCGGAGGAATTTTTATCCTGTACTCTGGTATAGAAGGTGCGGACCACCAAATCTTTTAAAAAGAGCGGCACGATGCGGATCAGGAAGTTATGCTTGGTGGCGGCGTTGGTAGTGATGTCGCCGCAGAGGAATTTTTCGTTGATATAATAACGCATGAAATTGTGAACTTCGGTCACGATTTCCTCAAAGCTGTAATCACCGAGTCTCGGGTCGATGGAAGGGTATACCATGGTGATAAAGTTACGCAGCGTCTTCGAGGGGAAGAAGCGGCGCAGGTTGACGGGCATGGCGATCCGCACGGGCTTGTACTTGAGGTGAAATTCCGCGCTCTGCTTTTGCAGGAGGGCGTAGAGCAGTACCGCGTTCAAGTATTCGGTGATGGTGGCGCCATAGCGTTTGGCGACGGTCATCACTTCCTTTACGGACAGCACGCCGTCCACGATGTTCAAGGTGTAGAAGGGCTCTTTGGTGCCGCGGATGCGATAGGTTTTCTCCGCCGGTCTGGGCGGTTTTACCTTTGCCGTGGCATAGCGCATGTAGGCATCTTCCAGCTCCTCAGAATCAGGCGTCTCGTCGAGTTTCAGCACAAAGCCCGAGGGGGTGATCTTGTGTCCCAAAAGCCCGAGATAAGCAGCCGTCAAAGTCTGCAGGAGGCACATGCCGCCGGTGCCGTCTCCCAGACAGTGGTGGGCTTCCAGCGAGATGCGACGCCCATAGTAATAAATTCGGATTAAATAACGGTTGTTAGCCTTAAAACGCATGGGCATACAGGGATTTTTGATATCCTTTTGCACAAACGGTCCCGGTCGGTTGTTGGGTTCCAGATAGCGCCAGAACAGTCCCTTGCGGATTGCCACTTTGTAGGTGGGAAAGCGGGGGAGGGTAAGATCCAATGCCTGCTGCAGCAGGGCGGGATCGATCTCCTCTTTCAGGAGGACGCTCAGGCGGTAGACGGAAGAAAAATCCCGTCTTTGCAGCGTGGGATAGACCGTGGCGGACAGATCGAGTTTATACCAGATATCTTTTCTGCTGCGAATGCCGGACGGATTTATTTGTTTGTTGGAAGATTTTTTTAACATAGAAAAGTGATTCCTTTTTGCGACAGGCTTTTGCCGTCTTAGAACAGTATAACACAGAATGATGCAGATATGGTAAAATATGAGAAAAAGTACGATGATAGGGAGAAAGATATGGAGAGAACGAGTAAAAAGAACGCCAATCTGATGAATCTGATCAAGCGGGTGCATGGTGTGGTGGAGAACGTGGATATTGAAAAACACCGACAGTCTCAGGATCATTTCGGTGCGCTTCTTGGAAACAGCAGGGATGTGATCACGGAGGATGTAGAGATTCCGACGGGGCATGAGGAAGGGAAGCTCCACGGTGAATGGTGTTATGTAAACCGAACGCATATGAAGAAATATGTCATCCTCTATTGTCACGGCGGCGGTTATTCGACGGGCAGCAGTCTTTATGCCAGGACGCTGACCACGAAGCTTGCGGCATCGACTTCCATGGATGTGCTCTGTTTTGACTACAGGCTTGCGCCGGAGCATCCTTATCCGGCAGCCACGGAGGATGCGATGGCGGCTTGGAATTATCTGATGCTTTTGGGGTATGGAGCGCGGGATGTGGTGATTGCGGGGGACTCGGCAGGCGGGAATCTGGCGCTCTCGCTGGTGCTTAAGTTAAAGAGTGAGAACAGGCTGCTGCCCAGAGGTCTGGTGCTGATGTCGCCGTGGACGGATTTAACGGCTTCGGGAAAGTCCCATGTGACGAAAGCACAGATCGATCCGGTGCTGAATGCCGGGTATCTGGAGCAGATGATTCAAAACTATGCCGAGGGACAAGATCTGGAAGATCCTTACATTTCCCCTTTGTTTGGGGATTATGAGGGCTTTCCGCCCATCTATATTCAGGTGGGGAGCAACGAGATCTTACAGGATGACGCGGTGATGCTTTACAAAAAGCTTTTGAAGGCAAATGTGAGCGTGAAGATGGATGTCTTTAAGGGGATGTGGCATGTGTTCCAGATGTCGCCGTTTAAGACCGCGTATGAGGCGATGGATCAGAATGCGGAATTTATTTACGATATTTGCAGGTAGTAAATGCCTGGCGGCAGAAGAAAATTTCTTCGAAATTATCTTCTCGAGTACCGCTTCGCGGCCTCGGCAGAAGATATGAGATTATTTAATAAGAAAAAGAAGGATTTCGGAAATTTAGGGCGAATAATAGTAGTAAAGAGGTTATTGCCATGAATATAAGAGAAAGCTTGGAACAGTGGGAAAAGGAATATTTAAGCCCCTACGCTATGCTCAGCATGGATTCTAAGGGGCGGCTCAAGGATGAGGAGCAGTGCGATATCCGCCCGGTGTTTCAAAGAGACAGGGACCGCATCATACATAGTAAGTCGTTCCGCCGCTTAAAGGACAAAACGCAGGTGTTTCTGACACCGGAAGGCGACCACTATCGCACCAGACTCACGCATACGCTGGAGGTCAGCCAGACCGCGAGGACGATTGCCAAAGCCTTAAAGCTTAACGAGGATCTGGTGGAGGCGATTGCGCTTGGACACGATCTGGGGCATACGCCTTTCGGACATGCGGGCGAGCGGGCGCTTGACAGGGTGTGTCCCTACGGGTTTAAGCACAATGAGCAGAGTGTGCGTACCGTGGATCTTCTGGAAAAGGACGGTCAGGGCATCAACCTGACGATGGAGGTGCGGGACGGCATCTTAAACCACCAGACATCCGGAATGCCGGCGACGCTGGAGGGCAGGATCGTCCGTCTGGCGGATAAGATTGCCTATATCCATCACGATATGGACGATGCGGTGCGGGCAGGCATCCTGAAAGAGGCGGACGTGCCCAGAGAGATCGGCAGCGTGATCGGTTACAGCTGCGGACAGCGCCTTGACTTTTTCATTCATAACATTGTGACAAACAGCCGCGACAGGGACGATATTACCATGTCTCCGGAGGTGGAGGAAGCGATGCGGAAAATGCGGGAGTTCATGTTTCGGCATGTGTATCGCAATCCCATCGCAAAGAGTGAGGAGGGGAAGGCGGAGAATCTCATCATTACCCTCTATGAGCATTATCTGGTACATACCGAGCAGCTCCCCAATTTCTTGTTTAAGCTGCTGGATGCAGGGGAACCGCTGGAAAAGATCGTATGTGACTATATCAGTTCCATGACGGACCGTTTCGCCATCGCGCAGTATGAGAGGATTTTTATTCCGAAAACGTGGCAAAGATGAAAAGAAGTTCTAGCTCTAAAATACGGCATTCTCTGTATGAATGAAAAGGGGAATAACATGCGTTATCCTGAGGAGTTGATCGAGGAGATCAGGACAAAAAATGATATCGTGGATGTGATTTCCGGCTGTGTGCGGCTGCAGAAGAAGGGAAGCAGCTATTTTGGGCTTTGTCCGTTTCACAATGAGAAATCGCCTTCTTTTTCGGTTTCTCAAGCCAAGCAGATGTATTACTGCTTCGGCTGCGGTGCGGGCGGCAATGTGATCACTTTCCTGATGGAATATGAGAACGCCACTTTTCAGGAGGCGGTAAAGACACTGGCGGACAGAGCAGGAGTCTCCCTGCCGGAGGTGGAATACTCCGAGGAGATGCGAAAGAAAGAAAGCAGGCGGGCGAAGCTGTTAGAGGTCAATAAGGAGGCGGCGAAGTACTATTATTATCTGCTGCGCTCCCCCAAAGGGCAGGCAGGCTATCGCTATCTGGCAGGACGGAAGCTCTCCGAGGAGACCATGAAGAAGTTTGGTCTGGGCTTTGCGGACGGGTCACGTTCCGATCTGTCGGCGTATCTGCACTCCAAAGGCTATGCGGATGATTTGATCAAGGAATCGGGGCTGGCGGGATTCGATGAACAGCGCGGAGTACATGATAAATTCTGGAATCGCGTGATGTTCCCGATCCAGGATGCCAACCACCGCGTGATCGGTTTCGGCGGCCGGGTCATGGGGGACGCTAAGCCCAAATACTTAAATTCGCCGGAGACGGCAGTCTTTGACAAGAGCCGTAATCTATACGGTTTGAATTTTGCCAGAACGGCGCGAACGGGCAACATCATCCTCTGCGAGGGCTATATGGATGTGATCGCCATGCACCAGGCGGGGTTTGGACAGGCGGTGGCATCTCTGGGGACAGCCTTTACCGCGGGGCAGGCGGGGCTTTTGAAACGCTATGCGGAGGAGGTCCTCCTTGCTTATGACAGCGACGGCGCCGGTACGAATGCCGCCCTCCGCGCGATTGCTATTCTCAAAGAAGCCGGGCTGCGGGCGCGGGTGATCGATATGCAGCCCTATAAAGATCCCGACGAATTTGTAAAGAATCTGGGAGCGGAAGCTTTTCAGGAGCGGATCAATAAGGCGGAGAACAGTTTTTTCTTTGAGTTAAAGATTCTGGAGCGGAATTACCGTATGGATGATCCCGAATCAAAAACCGCTTTTCATCGCGAGATCGCTAAGAAGCTCTGCGGTTTTGAGGAGGAGGTCGAGCGGGAAAATTATCTGGAAGCTGCGGCACAGCGTTATCATATCGGTCATGATAACCTGCGTAAGCTGGTAAACGGTTATGCTGCCCGCACAGGGCTGGTGAAACCGATAGAAAGACCGAAGGCGACAACAAAGGAAAAATCCTCGCCCGAGGAGCAGAGTAGAAGATCTCAGAGGATCCTGCTTACCTGGCTCGTGGAGGAACCGCAGATTTATCCGAAGATAAAGGCGTATATTTCGGCGGCGGACTTTACGGACGAGCTGATCGGGCAGGTGGCGGACAAGCTGTTTGCGGGTCTTTCCGGAAATGGGTTTCAGCCGGCCTCCATCATCAGCGCCTTTGAGGACGAGGAGGAGCAGCGTGAGGTGGCAAAGATTTTTAATACAAAGCTGCCGCGCCTGGAGACAATTCAGGAAAAGGAAAAGGCGCTGCGGGATGTGCTTCTTTCGGTGAAACAAAACAGTTTTGACCATTATTCGGCGCTGATGGGATCGGATGTGGGGGCGCTCTCCCGCGTGATTTCGGGGAAAAAGGAACTGGAGGCGCTTAAGAAAACGCATATTTCGCTGGGATCAGGGTAAGCTAATCGAAAAAAGACGTTAAGGGAACAGACATAGTGTACGCGGCGGCTTAACGGAAAGCGGCTAAACATAGGAAGGATGGAGCAATTCATGGATGAAAATGTACAGGAAAAGTTTGAGGAGCGTCTAAAAGATCTTCTGGCTATTGCAAAGAAAAAGAAAAATGTGCTGGAGTACCAGGAAATCAACGATTTCTTTTCCGACATGACGTTGGAGGAGGAGCAGTTTGATAAGATTCTGGAAACGCTTGAGCAGAATAATGTAGATGTACTGCGCATCACGGAGGAGGACGACGTCGACGATGAGGAGATCATCCTGACGGAGGAGGACGAAGTGGATGTGGAGGACATCGATCTCTCCGTGCCTGACGGCATCAGCATTGAGGATCCCGTCAGAATGTATCTGAAAGAGATCGGCAAGGTGCCTCTGCTCTCCGCGGAGGAGGAGATCGAGCTGGCAAAGAAGATGGAGATGGGGGATCTGGAGGCGAAGCAGCGTCTGGCAGAAGCCAATCTCCGCCTTGTAGTCAGTATTGCAAAGCGTTATGTGGGGCGCGGTATGCTTTTTCTTGACCTGATCCAGGAGGGAAATCTCGGACTGATCAAGGCGGTGGAGAAGTTCGATTACCGCAAGGGTTATAAATTTTCCACCTATGCGACCTGGTGGATTCGTCAGGCGATCACCAGGGCGATCGCGGATCAGGCAAGGACCATCCGCATTCCCGTGCATATGGTAGAGACCATCAATAAATTGATTCGCGTAAGCCGTCAGCTTTTGCAGGAACTTGGCAGGGAACCTACCCCGGAAGAAATCGCGGAACAGATGAATATGCCCGTGGAGCGGGTGCGCGAGATCTTAAAGATATCGCAGGAGCCGGTGTCTTTGGAGACGCCCATCGGCGAGGAGGAAGACAGCCACTTAGGCGACTTTATTCAGGATGACAATGTGCCCGTGCCTGCGGATGCGGCAGCGTTTACCCTGTTAAAAGAGCAGCTTGTGGAGGTGCTCGGCACCTTGACAGAGCGGGAACAGAAGGTGCTGCGTCTGCGCTTCGGGCTGGATGACGGGCGTGCGAGAACGCTGGAAGAAGTAGGGAAAGAGTTTAACGTGACCCGTGAGCGGATCAGGCAGATCGAGGCAAAGGCGTTAAGAAAGCTTCGTCATCCCAGCAGGAGCCGTAAGCTTAAGGATTATCTGGACTGATGCGGCCCGTGGTCTTATCTGAGCGGCTGCGCGCTGTGGCAGGTATGGTGACAACGGGAAACCGCGTTTGTGATGTCGGCTGTGATCATGGTTTTGTGCCGATTTATCTGGTGCAGCAGGGCATAAGTCCTAAGGTTCTCGCCATGGATCTGCGGGAGGGGCCTCTGCGTGCTGCCAGGGAGCATGTGGAAGCCTATGGTCTTGGCGGACAGATTGCCACAAGACTTTCGGATGGTTTACATAACTATGATATTGGCGAAGCGGATATCCTGATCTGCGCGGGGATGGGCGGCGGTCTGATGCAGCGGATCTTGGACGCAGAGCGGGAGAAGACAGATTCCTTTCGAGAATTGATCTTGCAGCCGCAGTCCGAGATCGAAGGGTTTAGACGTTTCCTGCGGGAGAACGGTTATGGGATCGTTGACGAGGAGATACTTGAGGAGGACGGTAAGTTTTATCAGGTGATGCGCGCGGTGCCGGAACAGAAGGAAAGCACGGCAAATAGCGGAGAAATACGGGAAACAGTCACCGTTGGAGGGACTGTCGCGGATTTGCCTATAGATGAGTTATGTAAACTTAGAGATCGTTACGGCCCCATTTTATTAAAAAAAAGAACACCTGTTTTTTTATCCTATCTGGAGCGTGAGGCGGTGCTTTTCCGGGAGATTCTTGAGAATCTGCACGCGCAGGGGCTTCATGAGGAAAAGAGAAGACGGCGCTATGAACAGATAGAAGCGCTTTTGCGGGACAATGAACGGGTAAGGCATATGTAACCGTGAGTGCGGGAAGCGGTTGTAATATTAAATCGGGATACAGCATAAGAACCTAATAAGAAGGAGGAAACTGTCTATGGTTACCATCAGGATCGGCGGCAAGGAATACTACTATGAGGACGGCATCAAGTACGAGGTGGTTGCGGAGGCGCATCAGAACGACTATTTGAACAAAATCGCGCTTGTGACGGTAAACGGAAAGATTCGCGAGCTGATGAAGCGCGTGGACAGGGATTGCGACCTGACATTTATTACATGTAAAGACGATATCGGTCATAAGACCTATGTGCGCACAGCCGTCATGCTGATGATGAAGGCGGTCAAAGATGTGGCGGGCGTAGAGGCGGCGGCAAACGTAAAAGTGGAATTTGCCATTGGTGCGGGGTATTACTGTGCTTTCCGTAACGGTCTGAAACTGGATGCGGCTACGATCGAAAAGGTAAAGGACCGTATGGGCGAGTTGGTGGATATGGACCTTTTGGTGACGAAGAAGGCGTATCCGGCGGATGAGGCGGTGGCGCTGTTTGCGGAGAATGGCATGAAGGATAAAGTTTCCTTATTCCGTTACCGCAGGAGTTCCAATATCAATGTTTATTGCATGGGAGATTATTATGATTACTTTTACGGATACATGATGCCCAGCACGGGCTATATCAATCTGTTTGATCTCTTTGCCTATGAGGACGGCATGATCTTACTGCTTCCGGAGCAGGAGGATCCGGAGGTGTTGCCGAAATTTGAGCCCCGCAAGAAATTGTTCCAGACCCTGATAGCGACCGGAAAATGGGGAGAGGAGCTGGGAATCGATACGGTGGGAGATTTGAATGATCAGATCTGCAGCGGCAGCATCGCTGATATGATTCTGGTGCAGGAAGCGCTGCAGGAGAGGCGGATCGGGGAAATCGCCAGAGATATCGCAAGGCGCGAAGGAGTTAAGTTTGTGATGATCGCGGGTCCTTCCTCCTCGGGGAAGACGACCTTTTCTCACAGGCTCTCCATTCAGCTTAGGACCTACGGCTTAAAACCGCATCCCATCGGTTTGGATAATTATTATGTAAACCACGATCAGACGCCGAGGGATGAGGACGGCAATCCCGATTTTGAATGTCTGGAAGCGCTGGACGTGGAACAGTTCAACAAGGATATGACAGCGCTTTTGGCAGGGGAGGAGGTACAGCTGCCGACCTTTAACTTTAAGACGGGAAGGCGGGAGTACAGCGGAAAGAAGACCAAACTCGGAGAGGATGATATCCTGGTGATCGAGGGAATCCACGGACTCAATGAAAAGATGTCTTACAGCCTGCCCGCTGAGAGCAAATTCAAGATTTATATCAGCGCGCTCACAACGCTGAATGTGGATGAACACAACAGGATTCCTACCACGGATAACCGTCTGCTGCGTCGTATCGTGCGGGATGCCAGGACCAGAGGTGCCACCGCGGCGCGGACGATCTCCATGTGGGCGTCTGTCAGACGGGGGGAGGAAAAATACATATTCCCCTATCAGGAGGAGGCGGACGCCATGTT
>DETS01000126.1:13707-14004 GCA_002361735.1 Lachnospiraceae bacterium UBA3282
GCGGACGCCATGTTCAATTCGGCGCTGCTCTATGAACTGGCGGTGATCAAGCAGTATGCGGAGCCGCTGCTGTTTGGCATTAAAAAGGGAGAGCCGGAGTACCATGAGGCAAAGCGGCTTCTTAAATTCCTGGAATACTTCCTGGGCGTCAGCAGTGAGGAGCTCCCGAAAAATTCCCTTTGCAGGGAGTTTGTGGGGGGAAGTTGTTTTGAGGTGTAATACAAGGTTTTCATCGTGTAAGTAGGGTAAATGATCGCGGCTGTATTCGTACAGCTGAGGAAAGTCCGGGCTCCATAG
>DETS01000107.1 GCA_002361735.1 Lachnospiraceae bacterium UBA3282
TAGAATCTATATGTTCTAAAATCTCACTTTACAATATTACAACAAATATGTTATGATCAAGAAAACATATCTAGGGATCTGAAATTCTTTTTAATCTTTGCTACACATCGTAGAATCTGAATCCCTTATATGAAAACAGAATAAGGGAGGATGGCTGATGGGTAGAAAGGATGAGTACCAGCTAGATTATCTGGACGACAATAGAAGATTTGCGGACCAGATAAACGGGGCATTGTTTGGCGGGAAACAAATAGTAAGGCCGGAGGAGCTTGAGACAGAGGATTCACAGACAGCAGGTGCGGTGCCTAAGAGTGGAGCAGGCAACACAAGGACAATCGTTGATAAAGCACGAGTTTGGAGAGGAAAGAAACTTCATATATTTGTGGTAGAGAACCAGAATTATGTAGATTATCAAATGGTACTGCGAAATATGCTTTCAGAGAGCAACGGATACCGTAAACAGTGGAAGCAGAGACAGAGAGTACATAAAGAAAAGAAGGATTTGAGAGGAAAAGAGGAATATCTTTCAGGAATGAAGGCGGAAGAAAAATATGCGCCGATAATAACGCTGGTGGTATATTTCGGAACGGAGCATCCATGGAGTGGCGCGAGGTGCCTGTATGACCTGTTGGATATGGAGGAAGAACTAAAAGAGTATGTGACGAATTACAGGTTAAATCTGTACGATTGTCAGGAACATGACACGTTCGATGAATACTATACAGGTCTGCGCCAGGTTTTTGAGACTGTTCGATACGCGAAGGACAAAGAAAAGCTAAAAGAGATTATGGAGAAAAACCGGGAAGCCTACAGCAGGATAGACAGTGATACGAAGGAGATGTTGGAAGTAGTGGCGAATGTGAAGATACCGGAGAAATTTAAGACGATAGAAGAAGGGGAGGAGAGGTACAATATGTGTAAGGCGTTTGAGGATATGCGGTTAGAGGGATATGAGGCAGGTGTGGCTGAAGGAATAAAAAAGCTGATAAAATCTGCCAAAAACTTTGGGGTTTCTAAATTATTAGCGTGCGAGCAGTTAATCCAGCAGTATGCACTGAACGAGACAGAAGCCAATGAAAAGATAGAGGAGTATTGGGGAGATTAGACTGTCTGCCGGCGCTTTTCTGTTTAGTATGCGACTTTGAACAGAATATAATATCACTTTAAACAATGTATCCCGAGACGCCGTTTATCTCTTGAGGGGCAGTGACAATTATGGTATACTTTATCCGCAGATGGCAAACTTATATGGAAGACAGAAAGAGAAATTGAAAGACGGAATAGAATGAAAACAATTTTAGTATTGACCAATTCTTCCGGTGGTTTATATGACTTTCGGGGAGAATTTATAGAGGAGTTGTGTAAAAAATATAAAGTATATGTGAGTATGCCCGACGATGTGAAGGAGCAGGAGCTTGTGGATCAGGGGTGCCTTATCATCAAGACACCGATCAACCGCAGGGGAATCAATCCGCTTGAGGACTTGAAGTTATATTGCGCTTACGGTAAAATAATGAAGGAATTGCATCCCTCGCTTGTGGTGACTTACACGATTAAGCCAAACATATACGGCGGTTTTGCGGCGGCGGTGAAAAAAATTCCTTGTATTGCCACGATCACGGGACTTGGCGGCGCTTTTGACAGGACGGGGCCGCTGCTGAAGCTGATTGTTATGATGTATCGGACAGGTTTGAAACGGGCGGCCTGCGTGTTTTTCCAGAATGAGGAAAACAGGGGAATCTTTCAGAATATGGGTATCACGGCGAAAAAGTCGCGGATGGTTATGGGGTCGGGCGTGAACCTGACGAAGCACAGCTATGAGCCCTATCCTGAGAGGGAGGAGACGCACTTCCTTTTCGTGGGACGAGTTATGAAGGAACGGGGTATCTTAGAGTATATCGAGGCGGCCAGAAGACTCCATGGCGAAAAGGTGTTTTTTGATATTATGGGTTACTGCGACGAGGATTATCAGGAGCTTCTGGATGATCTGGAAAAGGAGGGCGTGGTAAGGCAGATCGGTTTCCACACGCAGGTGCATGAATATCTGGCGGCGGCGGATGCGATTGTGGTGGCTTCTTTCCATGAGGGCATGTCCAATGCGTTGATTGAGGGCGCGGCGACGGGAAGGCCGGTGATTGCCTCCAATATCAGCGGCTGTCGGGAAGCCTTTGAGGAGGGTGTGACAGGTTTTGGTTTTACTCCCGGAAATACAGGGGAACTGATAGACGCTATGGACAGATTCCTTGCCCTGTCGAGAGAGGAACGGGCGGACATGGGACGGCGCGGCAGAGAGAAGATGGAGCGGGAGTTTGACAGAAAGTTTGTGACGGCGGCCTATATGGACGAGGTGTCGCAGATTCTGCATTCTGCGGCCGGGGAATGATTAAATTTATGAAGATAAAACGGGATAGAGTATAAGAACAGAAAAACGCGGGGAAAAGGAGAGCGGACAGAAATGGATTTGTATGAAAAACTGGTGGGCGGAGAGGAAAAACTTTCTCTGGTGGGACTTGGCTATGTGGGCATGCCGATCGCGGTGGCCTTTGCGAGGAAGATCAAAGTGGTGGGTTTTGACCTGAATAAGGAAAAGATCGCTCTCTATCAGAGCGGTGTCGATCCCACAAACGAGGTGGGAAACGAAGTGATACGCGATACAAAAGTGGATTTCACCGCGGATCCTGCCAGACTGAAAGAGGCGAGGTTTCACATTGTGGCGGTTCCCACGCCGGTCAATGAAGATCACACACCGGATCTGTCTCCCGTGGAGGGAGCGAGCCGCATTCTTGGACAGAATTTGACGAAGGGCTCGGTGGTGGTGTTTGAATCTACCGTGTATCCCGGTGTGACGGAGGATATCTGTGTGCCTATTCTGGAGCGGGAGTCCGGTTTAAAGTGCGGTGTGGATTTTAAAATCGGGTACTCTCCCGAGCGGATCAATCCGGGAGACAAGGTACATAGGCTGGAGACGATCACAAAGATAGTGTCGGGTATGGACGAGGAGACGCTTCACACGGTTGCGAAGGTCTATGGACTGGTGGTTGAGGCGGGCGTTTACCGCGCCGAGTCCATCAAGGTGGCGGAGGCGGCAAAGGTCATTGAGAACAGCCAGCGAGATATCAACATTGCGTTTATGAATGAACTCTCCATCATTTTTCACAAGATGGGGATCGATACCGGGGCAGTGCTGGATGCGGCGGGAACGAAATGGAATTTCCTGAAATTCATGCCCGGGTTGGTGGGAGGTCACTGTATCGGCGTGGATCCTTATTATTTGACCTATAAGGCGGAGGAGCTTGGGTATCATTCGCAGATCATCCTTTCCGGCAGACGGATCAACGATGATATGGGCAGATATGTGGCGGAGAGCCTTGTGAAAATGCTGATTAAGGCGGATATTCCGGTGAAACGCGCGAAGGTAGCGATTCTCGGCTTCACCTTTAAGGAAAACTGCCCCGACACCAGAAACACTAAGGTGATCGACATATATAAAGAACTTGGCGAGTACGGGATCGTGCCTATGGTGGTCGATCCGTCGGCGGATGCGGGAGAGGCAAAGCGTCTGTACGGCATCACCTTCCAGACCATGGAGGAAATCAAAGACATGGACGCGGTGATCATTGCGGTGGCGCACGATGCCTTCTTGAAACTGGGCAGGGAAAAAATCGACGCTTTCTATCAAACGGCACATAAACGGAAGGTATTGATGGATATTAAGGGTGTATTGGATCGAAAAGCCTATCAGTCAGAGGATTATCTGTATTGGAGATTGTAAAAAAGAAAGCCATTTCAAATAAATCATGGTGTATGTTGGCAGGGCTCATCTTCTTTTTCCTGGGGATGCTGGCGGTGTATGGCGTGGGCGTCTATAACGACTCCGAGCAGTATATCACGATGCACATACACAGGGAGCCTCTCTATCCGCTATTTTTGGCGCTTTTTCGGGGATTGTGCGGCGACGGCTATCTGCCTGTCGCCGCGGCGGTACAGGGTATCTTAACGGCGTTTGGGATATGGACGCTCACGAGATTTTTGGCAGCGCGCTTTGGCTTACGATTGTGGGAGGAAGTGCTCCTTTTGCTGTTGCAGCTTGCCCCCCATCTGGTGACGCGCTATGTGTCGGCGCTGCATATTTTTGTTGAAAATTCAGTGATGAGCGAGGCATTGTGCTTTCCGCTGTTTAGTTTTTTCCTTTATTTCCTTTTGCGGATGCTTTTGGAGGACAAACGGTGCGATGCCGTATTTGCGCTTTTATTTGCCTGGCTGCTTTCCATGACCAGAGGGCAGATGATGACAACGATTCTGTTGTGGGCGCTTCTGCTGTTTGGCAAGCTGCTGATCAGGAAAAGATATCGGGCGTTATTTATTCCTCTTGCCGCAGTAGCGGCCGCGTTTCTTCTGCGCAGTCTGGCGGTTCATATGTACAACTATGCGGTGACGGGCTATTTTATGGGAAATACCTACGGCAAGGTGAATACGCTGACCAACGTTATGTACGCCTGTGACGAGGAGGACGGGGAGGTTTTTCCCGAGGGAAGTCTCGAGCGCACCTTCTTTGACGATTTTTATCAAAAGGCGATGGAGCGAGAGCTGAATCATGCCTTTTCCGGGACGGGTTTTGGCGAGCGGGCGGCGCATTTGGAGGAAAAGCACGACGATTTGAAATTCGAGGTTTTAGAGGCGGGATTTTCTGTCTATTACTTTGGCTTGGGCAAAGTGGATTACTACGAACAGAGCAGTATGTCGGACGAGATGGCGGGAAAGATGATGATAAAACTGCTGCCCGCCTGTTTTGGACAGTGGCTTTATGATTATGTGCTGCTTTGTCGAAACGGGTTTGTCAGAAGTATTGCCGTCGTACATCCCCTGATTACGCCGATCGCCTTTTTACTGTATCTGGCGGCGGCGGGGCTGTCCTTGCGGCAGGTGTGGAAAAAAAGGAATCCGCAGGCGGCGGTCGTTTGTCTGGCGGCGCTGCTTTTCATCGCGGCGAATGTCTGTGCGACGTCGATTACGATCATGTGTCTGTCACGCTATATGATTTATGGCTTTTCCGTTTTTTATATCGCATTATATCTGCTGCTGCGGGAGGAAATGATAGTATTTCAAAGTAAGGAAAAACAAAGGAGATAAAACGGAGGAAATAACATGGGCTACAGAGAGATTACATTTGAAAAAGACGCGGTATTTCTTGTGACGGGAGGCGCGGGCTTCATCGGTTCGAATCTCTGCGAAGCATTGCTGGAGATGGGGTATACGGTGCGCTGTCTGGACGATTTTTCCACGGGAAAATACGAGAATATCGAACCGCTGACGAAAAACAGCCGCTTCACCTTTATCAAGGGCGATATCCGTGAGTTGGATACCTGTAAAGAGGCTTGCGAAGGTGTGACCTATGTACTCAATCAGGCAGCTTGGGGCAGCGTTCCCAGAAGTATCGAGATGCCGCTTCTCTACGAGGAGATCAATATCCGCGGTACGCTCAATATGATGGAAGCCGCCAGACAGTGCGGCGTGAAAAAGTTTGTCTACGCGTCCAGTTCTTCCGTTTACGGGGATTCGACCGAACTTCCGAAAAAGGAGGGAAAGGAAGGCAAAGTGATCTCCCCCTACGCCCTCACCAAAAAGACGAATGAGGAGTACGGAAGACTGTACAAGGAACTGTATGGGCTGGATACTTACGGGTTGCGTTATTTTAATGTCTTTGGACGCCGGCAGGATCCGAACGGCATGTATGCGGCGGTGATTCCCAAGTTTTTGAAACAGCTTCTCCACGGGGAGACGCCCACCATCAACGGGGATGGCAGGCAGTCCCGTGACTTTACTTATATCGACAATGTGATCGAGGCGAATCTGCGCGCGTGCAAGGCGGATTCCTCCGCGGCGGGAGAGGCGTTTAACATCGGCGCGGGCGGAAGGCTGTATTTGATCGATGTATACGAGCAGCTTTGCAAGGCGCTGGGCGTTACGGTTGCGCCAAACTTCGGTCCGGCAAGAGCAGGCGATGTGCGGGATTCCAATGCGGATATTACGAAGGCGAGGACGCTTTTGGGGTATGATCCCGAGTATGATTTTGAGAAGGGGATTACGCTGGCGATCGATTGGTATAAGGAGTATCTGAAATGAAATACAGAGTAGTAGTGTTCGGCGTAAAGGACACATCCGAGAATATTGTGGATTTTATACAGGAGGAGATCTGTCCTGTGGATCTGGTGATTACGATCAGTCCGGAGGTGACGAAGAAGAATCAGATTTCCGGTTACAAAGGATTGTCTGCGTTGACGGATCGGTATGGGATTCCGGTACATGAGGCGGACAGTTATTTTTTGACAGACGAAAAGACACAAAATTTGATGCGGGAAAACGAATTTGATATCGGGATTTCCATGGGCTGGCAGAGATTACTGCCGAAGTCCGTGTTGGACTGCTTCCGGTACGGCGTATTCGGCTTTCACGGCAACAGCGGCTATCTCCCTTTTGGCAGAGGGCGTTCGCCCCTAAACTGGTCGATGATTCTCGGAGATACGCGTTTTAACCTCAATCTGTTCCGCTATGACGAGAAAGCGGACAGCCCCAACGTGTTTGCTACGGAGATGTTTTCCATCACGCCTCATGACGATATCCGCACGGCACAGTATAAGAATATGATCTGCTCGAAACGTCTGATCCGTAAGCTGCTTACCGCTTATGAGAGCGGTAAAGTCGAGGTGCGCACGGAATCGAAGGATTTTGACTCCTGGTACGAGAAGCGTACGGCGGCGGACGGCAAGATTGACTTTCATAACAGAACACGTGATATTTATAATCTGATCCGCGGGGTAGCGGCGCCCTTTCCGGGAGCGTTCGCCTTTTGTAAGGGAGAGGAAGTGCGCGTTTGGGAGGCGCATCCTTTTGATGAAATGATTGACTTTTCAGCCTATGCACCGGGGGAGGTCATTGATGTTTTTGACGGTAAACCCGTGGTGCGCACGGTGGACGGCTCGCTTTTGATCGATCGATATGAGAGCAGCCTGACATTGGCGGCACATGATGTACTGGAATAGCATGGAGACGGGCGGCGTGCCTGAACAGATTTAGTATGGAGACAGATGATGTGTTGTGCCTGAACAGATTCGGTATGGAAGGTGGATAACCGCATGGATAAGGAAAAGCAGATACGCGTACTGCATGTGCTGGGTGGGGTCGGTCTGGGCGGTGCGGAGAGCCGTATCATGGATCTTTACCGCCAGATGGACAGGGATGAGATTCAGTTTGATTTTTTGATTCATCGAAATGACGGAAAGAAACAGTTTTATGAGGACGAGATCACAGCCCTTGGCGGGCATATCTATGCACTCCCCAAATTTAGAGTCTACAATTATTTCTCTTATAAAAAGGCGGTTACCTCTTTTTTCGCGCTGCATCATGAGTTTCAGGTGGTGCAGGGGCATATGACCAGCACGGCGGCGATCTACCTTCCCATTGCCAAGCGGTTCGGCATTCCCGTTACCGTTGCGCACGCCAGAAACGCGGGAGTGGTGAAGGGACCGAAAGGGATCGCTACCCGCTTTTTCCGAAGAGGATTGGCAAAGAAGGCGGATGTATTGTTTGCCTGCTCGAAGCTTGCGGGGGAGGATGTGTTTGGCACAGATGCCGTAAAACAGGGCAGGGTGAAGATCATTCACAATGCCATAGATGTCAAGCGCTTCGCCTTTGACGAGAAGAAAAGGCAGGAGGCGCGTGCGGAGCTGGAACTTACGGATCAGCTGGTGCTTGGCCACGTGGGCAGGTTTGATTATCAGAAAAATCATCCCTACCTTTTGGAAGTATTTGCGGAAGTCTGTAAAAAGAAGCCCGATGCCGTGCTGCTTCTTCTGGGAGACGGCGGAGCGCGTCAGGCGATGGAAGAACGCTGTCGGGAGCTTGGCATTGCGGAGCGCGTGAAATTTTTGGGGAATCGAAAGGACACCGAGCGTTTTTATCAGGCGATGGACGTCTTTTTGCTCCCTTCCTTTTTTGAGGGGCTGCCGGGCGTGCTGGTGGAGGCGCAGGCAGCCGGGCTTGCCTGCCTTGTTTCGGATACCGTAACGAAAGAGGCGCAGGCCACGGATCTGGTGAGCCGGCTCAGCATTGACGCGCCCCCCGAGTGTTGGGCGGAAGAAATCTTAAAACGGGTACCGTATGTGCGTCGAAATACGACAAAAGAGTTGACGGAAGCGGGATTCGACGTGAGGACGCAGGCGCAGGGGTACAGGCAGTTTTATTTTGGAGAAGGCACTGCGGATATTGGAGGCGTGACAACACAATAAGGCGGATGCCCAAATGGAGTTAACAGACGATGAAAAAAATGTTGCTGATTGCGCCGTCCCTGCATCAGGGCGGGTTGGAAAAAGTTTGTGCCATGACAGCTGTGGCTTTACAGCCGTACTTTGAGGTGAAAATCGCGGTTTTTGACTCCGCCAATATCGACTTTGACGTGGAGGGGACGCCGATTATTGACTTGAAGGTGCCGAGCCGCCCGGGGAAATTGGCGAAAGTCATCAATGTATTCAAACGCGCGCATCGCTTAAATAAGCTGAAAAAGAAAGAAAAGATCGACATTGCCTACAGTTTCGGCAATACGGCGAATCTGGCGAATGTGTTTGCCGGGCGGCTTTTGGGGAAAAAGGGTCCGAAATGCTGGCTGGGGGTCAGAAGTTATATGGATATGAACAGCGCGAGAATCAGGTTGTATTGTAAATGCGCAGACAGACTTTTGTGCTGTTCGGAGACGATCAGGCAGGAGATCGAGGAGAAGTACTCCTGCGATCATGCCTATACTCTGCAAAATTTTTTTGATATTGCGCAGATTGAAAACCGTGCCGCAGAAGGGACGGGCATCCTTCCCTGGCAGGACGGCAGAATCATTGTCTCTATGGGAAGGGAAGATGTAGTCAAAGGATACTGGCATCTGCTGAAGATTTTTTCACTGGTGCATAAGGAACTTCCGGATACGAAACTGTTGTTGATTGGGAAAGGGGAGTTCACAGCTTACCGAAAACTTGCGGCTGATCTGGGAATCGAGGATGCGGTGTGCTTCGCGGGACTGCAAAAGAACCCTTATCCCTATCTGAAAAAGGGAACGCTCTACCTGCTGACCTCCTACTGGGAAGGGTTTCCCAATGCGCTGGTAGAAGCCATGGCGCTGGGGCTTGTGGCAGTGGCGACGGACTGCATGACGGGTCCGGCGGAGATTTTTGATGGGAAATACGGCATTTTGGTGCCCAATATGGGAAAGGAGCCGGACATGGACGCTTCCCATATCGACGAGGAAGAAAGACGCACGGCGAAGCGGGTAATCGCGCTGCTGCAGGACGAGGCGGAAATGGCGCGCTACAGCAGACTTTCCGTAGAGCGGGCGGGTGACTTCTCGAAGGAAGAATATATTCGTAAGATCAAAGAACTATCAGTAGGATAGGGAGGAAAGTATGGCGCGAAAGATTGCCTTTCACCTAAATTGTCTGGAACAGGGGGGCGCGGAACGGGTGGTCTCGAATCTTGCCAACCGTTTTGCGGCAAATGGTTACGAGGTGCTCGTTGCTACACTGTGGCAGGGTGAAAACGAATTTCAGCTGGATAAAAGGGTGCGACGCGTGGATGTCGGTTTACGGCCGGAAGACAGGAAAAAGAGCCGCATTACCCAGTTTTTGCTGCACATTCACTATTTGAAACAGTTTTTGCGGAAAGAAAAGCCGGATATTTTGATTCCCTTTGCCAGAAAAGCCCTTTACCGTGGGCTAACGGCGGCCTACTTTATGAAGATACCTGTACTGATTTCCATTCGTACGGATCCGGCGGGGCATTATGACATGCTCTTTGATAAAGTGCAGATTCCCTTTCTCTTTCCCAGAGCGGACGGCTGCGTGTTCCAGACGGAGGGGGCGAGAGAATTTTTTGCGCCCAGACTGCAAAAAAATTCCCGCATTATCTTAAATCCCTTAAATCCAAAATACATCGGCGTGCCTGAGCCTGAAAAGCGGACAAAGACGGTGGTGCAGTCGGGCCGTCTGGTGGATTTCAAAAATCAGGAAATGTTGGTGCGTGCCTTTCATGAGGTGCATAAAAAGCACCCCGATTATGACTTAAAAATTTACGGTCCCGATTCCAAGGACGGCACGAAGGAGCTTTTGGAGCGCACGATTGCGGAACTGCACGCCGAAGATTACGTGCATCTGATGGGAGCGAGCGATTCCTTGGAAAAGGATCTCGCGGATGCGGCTGTCTTTGCGTTCAGCTCTGATTGGGAGGGGCTTCCCAATGCCCTGATGGAGGCGATGGCGCTGGGACTGCCCATTGTGGCAACGGATTGTCCCTGCGGCGGTCCGCGCACCGTTATGACGAACGAGGTGGATGGGCTGCTCATTCCCATCAAGGATCAAAAGGCGATGGAGGACGGCATCAACCGCCTGATCGAGGATCCTGCTTTCGCGGAGAAACTTGGCAGGAATGCCCGTAAAATTGCAGAGAGAGCCAATGACGAGGCAATCTTTGAGCAGTGGCGGGATTATATCGAGGCGCTCTGTACGGAGGTTAGAGCATGGAGTTAGTGAAAAATCGGAAAATACAGCTCCCCACCGGGCGGGAAATCCTGCTGATGCTCCCGTTTGCGTTCTGCTACGCTTTTTTTATTGTATTGGGCGACTGGCAGCGATCCGCTGACTATAGCAATGCGCGGAACATGGGCAGGGTGTTGCTCTGGACTGTCATTGCCTGGGGCATTTTGCTGCTGCTTGGATTTTTCTTGGAAAACGGCGGCGTCATGGCTAAAAAATTAACGGCGCGTTTGGTAAAAAACGCGGCATTACCCGCAGGCGTGCGTAAAGTTCTGTCCGTGATGTTCTTTAATGGCGGCAGACGGCAGGGACATTGGTGGATCCGGCTTGCATTTTCCGTGCTGTGTCTGCTGTGTTATCTGCCTTATTTTCTGATGTATTATCCCACCTGGTTTAATAACGACGCCATCTGGCAGATGGAACAGGCGCTTGGGATGGCGGCGAAATCAAACCATCATCCCTACTTTCATACCCTGATCGTGAAACTGTTTCTGAATGTCGGGAACTTCCTGTTTGGAAATTTGACGGCGGCGGTGGCCCTGTATACCTTTTTCCAGATGGCAATGACGGCGGCGGTCTTTGGATTCCTTCTATTTCTGTTATATAAAAGAGGGACAGGGATTTTTTGGCTGATTTCGGCGGTATGTTTTTACGCGCTGCTTCCGGTCAACGCCATGCTCTCGATCTGCATGGGGAAGGACGCCTGGTTTACGGCGGCGTTTCTGCTGTTTACGTGGGCGGTTTTTGAGTGTGCGCAGGCGGAGGATTTGTCTGTTTCTGAAGGACAGAGGAAACCGTTCAAGGCAGTGGATAGACGGTGGATTTGGTTTGCGTTAACGGGGCTGGCGGTCTGCCTCCTGCGCAGTAACGGTATTTTTGTCTTTCTGGGGACGACGGTGTTTTTGCCGGTGTCTGCTTTGCGGCGAGAGCGGGTGGCGCGAAAGGAAGGCGTTTTGACTTCGAATGGAAAGGCGAAACAGCATGAAGGCGGGACGGATGCGCAGAGTGCGGCAAAGTGGCTGAGACAGCCGATGTTTGTGGCAACGCTTGTGGTATTGGCTTTGTACTTGATTTGGCAGGGGGCTGTTCTGTCCGCCCTTCAAGTCGAGCCGCCCGACACCATCGAAAGCCTGACCATGCCGACCCAGCATCTGCTGTGCGCCTACAAAAGAGGAGGTTTTCTGACGGCGGAGGAAATCGGAATGATCGAGCAGGTGGTGCCGCTTGCGGATATTGATGAATATTACAATCCATATCTGTTTGATTTAACAAAAAATTACATACGTGAACACGGCAATCAGGAAATCATAGCCCAAAACAAAGGCGCCTATGCGAAACTTTGGCTTTCGGTGGGACTGAAAAATCCCATGCTCTATCTGGAGGGGGAGATCAGGCAGACGGCGGGGTACTATGCTCTGCATATACCGCATGAACTGTATCTTTACAGCGATTATTTTATGGTGGACAATCCCTTTGGAATCAAGGGCGAACGAAAACTGTTTACATACGATGACAGCCTTGCCATGGGAAAGTTTTTGCAGACTTTTCAGGAATTGTACAGGCGGGTGTGGAGTCTGGGGGCAAATACTTGGCTCCTGCTGTGCGGCCTGGCCTGTGCCCTTTACAGAAAAAGACGGATCGCGGCATATCTGCCGGCGGTTTGTCTGCTGGGAAGCCTGATGCTCGCGACTCCTGTGTATAATGAATTTCGGTACGCTTATGGGGTGTTTGCGGCGCTGCCGGTGCTGTTGGGGATTGGGTTTGGCAGGGAGAATTGTTAGAGGATTCAATTGTTTCCAAAATGGAAATAATGCAGCAAGACACATAATATCTGCATATTCCCAAGCAATTTCTATGCAGATAATTATGCCGGCATCTTGTTTTTCTGCATATAACATGATATTGTTATATGCAGAAAGGATGAGGACTATATGAGAAAATTTGATTATTCCTTTTTGAAAAACGGCTTGCTGCCGGCAAATCTCGTAAACTTAACGGCAAATATATCCTCGTTGAAGACAATGGCGGGGGTGCGAAAAGACGAATACAAGAAGATTTTTACGGAACTGGAAGTCATTGCAAAGGTACAATCTATTAAAAGTTCTAATGCGATTGAGGGAATTGTGACAAGCGATGAACGTATCGCTGCCATCGTAAATCAAAACAGCGCTCCGCTTAATCATAACGAAGCAGAAATCGCGGGTTACAGAGACGCATTAAATGAAATTCATTTAGGCTTTGAGCATATCGATTTCAGAAATCGTGATATTCTGCGTTTGCACGAAATGATGGCTACTTCCGCAGAGGAAACACCAAAGGCGATGGAGCAGCTGGAACTTGCGTATATGGAGGCTCGAAACGACGCAAATGTGAATCAGCTTTTGTTGATTCCCTGCGTTATTTTAGACTTTCTTTGCGTACACCCATTCCGGGACGGCAATGGCAGAATGTCACGGCTGCTTTCACTGCTGCTCTTATATAAAAATGGGTTTGATGCGGGAAAGTATGTGTCCTTTGAAGAACAGATCAATCACCACAAGGCATATTATTATGAAGCGCTCCGTCAATCTTCAGCAGGCTGGGAATCCGGTGAAAACAGCTATTTCCCCTTTATCGAAAACTTTTTATCTATGCTTTATATGTGTTATAAGGAATTGGATAAGCGTTTCGCTGTTGTTCACGGAAAAAAGATTACAAAGAAAGCACGTATTGAGGCTGCGGTATTCAATAGTCTGACGCCGCTTTCCAAAGCAGAGATCTGTAAGATTCTTCCCGATGTAAGTCCAACCACCGTTGAAGCTGTTCTTGGCGCTATGGTGAAAAGCGGTTCGATAAAGCGAATCGGTGCATCGAGGGCAACACGATATATTAAGGTATAGTACAGGGCAAAAGGATATGCTTGCGATCAGAGTTTATTAAGCGGGGTTACAAATGATGAAAAACTGGCTCAAGGCGGCGCTCTTTCTCCTGCCGCTCCTTCTTTTCATAGGAATCACCAACTGGTATGTGGACTCCTACGCCCTCCTGCGTGTCACCTACGACGACATTGCCGCGCAGATGGAAGCGGGAAAGCATGTGGAAGGGTTGGAGGATTCCGACTACAACGACAGAAACCTTCTGGCGGCGCGCATCAAGGCGATGGACGAGGCGCCGCAGGTGATGGTGTTCGGCTCCAGCCGGGTGTACACCTTCGATCACACGATGTTCGGCACGGATTCCTTTTACAATGCGGGACTGTCGGAAGCCACGATTTACGATTTGCTGGCGGCGGTGGGCATAGCGGATTATCAGGGCAAGCTTCCGCAGACGGCGGTGATCGGCGTGGACGCCTTCCTTTTTAATAACAGCCACGACAATGAAAAATGGAAGGAACTGGAAGATTACAAGAATTATATGTGGACGACTATGGTCGATAAATTGCCGGAGGATTGGGCACATCCATATAAGGACACGGGACGGGACTGGAAAAAGGCGCTTTCGCTGGATTATTTCCGCTACAATGTTACCCTGCTTCCCGACAGAAAGCGGTTTGCTGTCTCCTATACGGATGACTGGGAGACGGAGAGCTACCTCAAACATTCTGACGGGAGTGTCAGTTATCAGCGCAAACTGCGGGAGGTAGACGCAGCGGACGTGGAGGCGATGACGAGGCAGGCGATGGAGGAGCATGTGGTCTACCGCATGACCGATTATGCTGAGATCGACGAGAGCCATTTTGAGGATTTTTCCCGGCTGATCGACTATCTGCAGGCGGCAGGCGTGGAGGTCATTTTGTACTTGCCACCCTATTCGCCCGTGATGTATAATTACATAGAATCTGAGGCGGCATTTCAGATCACGCTCACAGTGGAAGAAAGAGTGAAAGAATTGGCGCGGGAAAAGGGGATTGCCCTCTACGGCTCCTATGATCCGGCGGGCTGTGGTCTCGAAATGACAGATCTTTACGATGTGTACCATGTGAAGGCGGAAAAGACGGCGGATACTTACTATCAAGTGCTTCCCGGCAGGTAATGACCGGGAAGCTTGACCAATTAAGGAAGATGCGATGAAAGCAAACGTTACTTACTGGCTGGATGAGACGGCGGCACGTTTCCCCGATAAAACAGCTTATGCGGATGAAAAGAAGGAGATTACGTTCGGCGAACTGCGCACACAGGCGAGACGAATCGGTGGGGAACTGGCTCTGCGGGGACTGTTTAAGAAGCCTGTCGCTATTTTTTTGGAGAAGGGCGTCGATGTGCTGGTTTCTTTTATGGGAACAGCCTACAGCGGCAATTTTTACTCCCCGATCGATGTGGACATGCCCGGAAGCAGGGTAAACAAGATTTTAGAAGTACTACAACCTGTAATTGTTATTACCACGGCGCCCCTGAAAGAGGTGTTTTCGCAGTATGCCTATCAGGGCGAATTTCTTTTGCTGGAGGAGATTTCAGGGGAGAGAGATGCTGCGATTGCGGAAGAAAAGAATGCGCGGGAAGCCGCTCTCGAGGCGGCGCGCAGAAAGTGCATTGACACGGACCTTCTCTATGTGCTCTTTACCTCGGGTTCCACGGGCGTACCCAAAGGCGTGACCATCAATCACCGGGCGGTGATCGACTACATAGACTGGGTAACGGAGACCTTTGAAATCACGGAGAAGGACAGCTTTGGCAATCAGGCACCCTTCTATTTTGATAATTCGATCCTCGATATCTACAGTGCCTTAAAGACGGGCGCGACGGTCTACATCGTGCCGAAGAATCTCTTTGCGCAGCCCGTACTTCTCTTAGAATATCTGCTGGAAAAGAAAATCAACACCATCTTCTGGGTGCCCTCCGCATTGATCGTGGTGGCGAAGTTAAAAGCCTTCCGCAATGTGGATTTGTCGGACACCTTAAAGCGCGTGATGTTCTGCGGCGAGGTGATGCCGAACAAGCAGCTCAACGTGTGGCGCAAGTTCCTGCCGAACGTGCAGTATGCGAATCTGTACGGTCCCACGGAGATTACGGACGCCTGCACTTATTATTTGGTAGACCGTGAATTTACAGATGAAGAACCGCTCCCCATCGGGATTCCCATGCCAAACACCGATATTCTTGTCCTGAATGAAAAGAATGAGCTTGTGCAGGGAGACGAAGCGGGTGAGCTGTGTGTGCGGGGAACGTCCCTGTCCATGGGCTATTACAACAATCCCGAAAAGACGCGGGAGGCTTTTGTGCAGAATCCCCTGAATCGGGCGGTGCCGGAGCTGATCTACCGCACGGGCGATATCGTGAAATACAATGAGCGCGGCGAACTCCTTTATCTCTCCAGAAAGGATTTCCAGATCAAGCACATGGGACACAGGATCGAGTTGGGAGAGATCGAGACGGCGGTGTCTTCCCTGAAGGAAGTTTCGCAAAACTGCTGCCTTTACGATGAGAAGCATCAAAAGATCGTGCTCTTTATCGAAGAAAATTTGGAGAAAGCCGATATCAATGAGAAGATTTCGCATCTTGTTCCCGAATATATGCTGCCAAACAAGGTGATCGTGGTGGAGAAGATGCCGATCAATGCCAATGGAAAGATAGACAGAGTCAAGTTAAAAGAATTTATATAGAACGAATGGCGTGGGCTGAATGGCAGTGTAACAGAAAAGGAACGGTATGGATACAAACTTTCGCAGAGTAATCGTTATCGGCTACGGTAAAGCTGCCGGGGACATCCTCAAATACATAGCGGACAGAAGGGCGGATTACGCTTATCAGTCAGCGTTTATCGAGCATGAGATCCACGCTTTAAGCGTTACGGAAAACATCTGCACAGAACGGGGCATCCCCTTTCAAAGGATTCCCGAAAAGGCAGTCCTCGCGAGATATCTTGAGGAGATTGCGGAAAAGACCCTGATCGTTTCCGCCAGCAACAATTTTCTGTTTTCCAAGACCTTGGTGGAAAAGGAAAATATCACTATCATGAACTTTCACAATGCGCTCCTGCCGAATTATCCCGGCCGCAATGCCCCGAGCTGGGTGATTTACAAGGGAGAGCGGGAGACGGGCATCACCTGGCATTATGTGACGGCGGGCGTGGATGAGGGAAATATCATTGTGCAGAAACGCTGTGAGATCGGTCCGGATGAGAAAGCCTACGAGCTGACGGAGCGGCTGATGAACCTTGCCTGCGAGGGTTTTGCCGAGTGCTTTGATAAGGTTCTTGCCGAGTGTGCGCAGGCTGTGCCGCAGGAGTTTTCGGGGGAGCGGCGGCTGTATCGTTCGAAAGAGATTCCGGGGGACGGGTTTCTGGATGTTGCAGGAGATACAGAGGCGGCATACCGACTTTTGCGCAGTGTGGATTATGGAAAGAGCGAGATATTTCCGCCGCTTCGTTTACGGATAGAAGGTCATGAGGCTGTGGTCGTGCGCTATCGGAAGGTTGCGCCCAAGAAGCGGGAGGAGGGAGAGAATCTGCTGTTTCTGCCGCTGCGGGATGGGGATTATCTCAAAATAAAATATCGCGCGTTATGATAAGAAAGGAAATAAAGAGTATGGAAGAAAAAGTATTAGAGATCCTGGAAGAATACTGCGAGGAAGCGCTCACTTATGAGGGCGACAATATGATGGAGGAAGGGATCATCGACTCCTTTACGGTCATCAACATTGTGAGCGAGCTGGAAGACGCCTTTGATATTGAAATCGACGCAAAGTATGTGGTGGCGGAGAACTTTAAGAACAAGGTGGCGATCTTAGAACTGGTAGAACGTCTCCTGGAGGAAGCGTAAGTATGCAATTCCTGTCAGGCGCTTTTGTGATCCTGTGGGTGATAAGCTTCGCCCTCTATTATTTGCTGCCCTCAAAATATCAATGGGGGGTTCTGGCCGTGGCGAGCGGCCTTTTTTACGTGATGGGAACGGGGGCTTTTCCCTTGGGAATCTTAGTGACGGCTCTTTCCACCTACGCCTGCGGAAGGCTGCTTGCGCAAAGCCTTGCCGTGCAGAAGGAAGCCCTGACGGGCTGCACAGACAAGGAGGAGAAAAAGGCGGTCAAGTCCGCCTTTGAAAAGCGCAGGAAGCGACTGCAGATCCTTCATTTTGTGCTGAATTTGGGAATTTTGCTCTGCGGCAAGTACACGGCGGTGATTCTGCCGTTTCTGCGGGAGAGCCGGCTGCTGTCCCCTGAGGGAGACTCCTTTTTTTCCCGTATCGTGATGCCGCTCGGCGTCTCCTTCTACACGCTGACTGCCATCGGCTATGTGGTGGACGTCGGCAGGGAGCAGTGCGAAGCGCAGAAAAATCCGTTGAAATTATTTTTATATTTGGCTTATTTCCCGGCGATTACGCAAGGGCCTTTTCACCGATATGAAAAGATGCGGGCGGAATTTGGCAGGGAGCACTTATTCGATTACGGAAGGCTGGCAAGCGGCGTCCAGCGCTTTGTCTGGGGCGCCTTTAAGAAGCTGGTGATCGCGGACAGGCTCGGTATCTTTGTGGGCAATGTCTTTGACGGCACAAGACCTCAGATTGCGGGCGGTATTTATGCGGTGGCGGTGGTCTTCTATATGCTGCAGCTCTACGCCGATTTTTCGGGTTACATGGATATGGCGTTGGGAGTCAGCGAGACCTTTGATATCACTTTGCCGGAGAACTTTAAAAGACCTTATTTTTCGACCTCGGTGGCGGAATTTTGGCGGCGCTGGCATATTACGCTCGGTGCCTGGTTTAAGGATTATGTGATGTTTTCGTTTGTGATGTCAGATGCGGGACGAAAGCTTGGCAAGGCGGCAAAGAAAAAGATGCCGAATATGGGGAAGCAGGTCACTGCCTTGGCAGGAACCATGCTGGTCTGGCTTTTCACGGGTCTGTGGCACGGCAGGACGGTAAGTTATCTGCTGTGGGGCGTCTATTACGGCATCATCATGTGCCTGTCTCTGGTATTGGAGCCGCACTATGCCGTCTGGAAGGAGAAACTGCATATCAGGGAGGGAAAGGTTTGGTCCTTTTTCTGCATGGCAAGGACGTGGATGATTGTCTTTGCGGCGGATATCCTGATTCGTACGGCAAGCCTTGCGCAGGCGGGAGAGGTTTATTTGGTGATTCCCGCGAAATTTGGGATTCCGGCGACTCTTGGGACGCTGACGGATTACGGGTTGAGCAGGTACGCCTTTTTGCTCCTGCTTTTTGCCTGCGCCCTGTGGCTGTTTGTTTCTGTCTGCGAGGAGCGTGGCATGGATGTGCGGGCACGGCTGTCGGCGCTTCCCCTGCCCTTGCGTTGGGGATGCTATTACGGGGTGGCGCTTTTGCTCATCGTTACGGGGATTTACGGCGGCAGCTACGACACAGCGGCGTTTCTGTATCAGAGTTTCTAGGCTTTTGCGCTTATTGGTTATTTATGGTATACTGTACGCAGACTCAGCAGTCTGCGTACAAAGAATCACTTCCCGGTATTTAGGAAAAAAGGAGGAGCCTATGTTTTCATACGACGACTACAGAGAGATCATCCGCATCATACAGTCTACAGGCAGACAGTGCGGTTACCGCGAGGCGCTGACGAGGGACCGCTTCATCATTATGCGCCATGACGTGGAATACAGCGTAGACAGGGCGTGGCAGCTTGCCAAAGTGGAGCAGAGCATGGATTTTACCTCCACCTTTTTCTTTCAGTGGACGAATAATTCCTACAACATCCTGTCGCGCAAAAACATGGACATCATCAAGGATATGCACGAGAGAGGACAGCGCATCGGTCTGCATTTTGCCCTAAACGGCATGACGGACATGGAGCAGGTTAAGAAGCGCATCCGTATGGAAATCGATATTTTGAGTGAGATGTTCGGTTTTCAAATCACGGAATTTTCGGTGCACAGGCCGTCTAAGGATGTGCTGCGGGAGAACATTAAGCTGGATGGCGTACTCAATGCCTATCAGGACGAGTTTTTCACCTTTGCAGATAAAATAACAGATGATACGGAATTGAGCGTCAAATATATGTCCGACGCAAACCACATTTGGCGCTACGGCTATCCTGACGAGGAGAATATCACGGGTCATGACAAGGTGCAGATTCTGGTGCATCCTTTTGCCTGGAGCAGGAAGGGCTGCAATAATTTCGAAAACTACCGGGCGCTCATCCAGGAAAAGTATCAGGAGCTGGTAGAGTCCGTGGATAACGAATGCAAAGATTTTGGCGAATATCGGGAATACTTTATGGGGAAAGAAGTGAGATAGATGTGTGGGATATGCGGAACCATCAGAAAACGGGAGATCACGCTCGAGCAGCTGCGGGAAATGAATGATACCATGTATCACAGAGGACCCGACGACAGCGGCCGGGAGCTCTACGAGATGAAGGGCGGCTATCAGGTAGGCTTCGCCCAGAGGCGTCTTGCAATCATGGATCTTTCGGAGCTGGGACACCAGCCTATGCACTCGCCCGATCAGCGCGTCAGCGTGATCTACAACGGAGAGATTTATAATTTCAAAGAATTGCGCGAAGAATTGGCGGACTATCCCTTCCGATCCGACTGTGATACGGAAGTCATCATAGCCGCCTATTTAGCATGGGGAATTTCCTGCGTGGAGCGCTTTAACGGCATGTTTGCCATCGCGCTCTATGACAGGAAGGACGAGACCGTTTATCTGATGAGGGACCGCATCGGTAAAAAACCGCTGTACTACTGGTATCAGGATGGGGAACTGGCATTTGCCTCGGAATTAAAACCTATTATGGCCTGCCCTGATTTCCCTGCCGAGATTGACAGGGGGGTGCTCTCCCGTTTCCTTTATCAGAAGTACATCAATGCACCGGAGAGTATTTACAAAAACGTGTATAAGCTCGAACCGGGCGCGATCCTTGCCTTTCAGGGCGGACAGATCAAAACCCGGAAATACTGGAGTGTAAGCGAAGTTTACCGCCGGGCAGCGGAAAATCCCGTCGCAAGCTATGAGGAGGCAAAGGAGCAGCTAAAGGCGCTTCTTGTGCGGGCAGTGTCGCTGCGCATGATCGCGGATGTGCCGCTGGGCAGTTTCTTAAGCGGCGGGTATGATTCTTCTTTGGTGACGGCAATCGCGCAGGAGGTATCTTCCTCGCCCGTAAAGACCTTTTCTATCGGTTTTCACGAGGAAAGATACAATGAGGCGGGCTATGCCAAAGCAGTAGCGGAATATCTGGGAACGGACCACACCGAGCGCATTATTGAGGAGAAGGATATCTTCTCGCTTGTGGAGAGCATTCCGAAATACTATGATGAACCTTTTTCAGACTCCTCGCAGATTCCGACGATGCTGGTCAGTGCACTTGCCAGAGAGCGGGTGACGGTGGCGTTATCGGGCGACGGCGGGGATGAATTTTTCTGCGGCTATAATCAGTATGAGAAGGTGGCGCAGGCACAGAAGTTGGATGTTGCGGGCGCTATGGTGCATGGTCTTTGTCATATGCCGGGTATCGGGCGGCTTGGCTTGGAGAAAAAGCTGCCCTTTAAGGTGCGCGTGATCGCGGGGAACAGGGATCGTGAGACGAAGACGCAGTTCGGGGCGGGCAACTATCCTGCGATGGCGCGAGCTATGGTGGGTGAGCTTCCGACCGGGACGCGTGCCCTGCCGATCCATTATCCCGTTGAGAGCAGCTATGGTGTCAAAGACTGGCAGATTCGCAGGATGCTGTTAGACATGGATACCTATCTGCCGGGGGATATCCTCTGCAAGGTGGACCGCGCTTCCATGAAATATTCGCTGGAAGCCCGCTGTCCGATCCTGGACACGGATGTGATGGCTTTCTCCTATCGGATTCCCCACGCTTATAAGTATGCGGCAGGAGACAAGAAACATATTTTGAAAGACATCGCCTACGACTATATTCCGAGAGAACTTTTGGACCGTCCCAAGGTCGGGTTTGGAGTACCTCTCGACAAGTGGCTGCGCGGACCATTAAAAGAGCAGCTGTTATCATACACGGATTCCACATTATTGAAGCGTCAAAATCTGTTTGATATATCATACATGCAAAAGACGATGGAGAAGTATCTTAAGACGGGAGATAAGGGGCCGGCAACAGGAGAAAATTACTCCGGTCTGATCTGGTCATTCTTTGTCTTCCAACAGTGGTATGAGACCTACTGCAAGGGCGCTTGACGGTAAAGTGTGAAAAACAGTTTTGATTGCGACTGTTATTTTGAAGTTTTTGAGAAAAAGTTTTGCGACAAATAATGAAATTGTCAAAAGATTCAGACGGGCAAAAATAAATGAAAATTTAATTAAAAAGTCGTTTTTTGCCGGTTTTTCATGAAAATGCAGGAAGTGATTGCAGATTTTGCTTATTTTTATCAAAAAATGAAGGAAGTTATGCAAGCGGATGAAGGGTAAAACGGGAGAGAAAAAAATAGCGTTCTATATTGGCTCCCTCAGAAAGGGAGGAGCGGAACGAGTGTTCGTAAATCTTGCCGACTACTTTCAGAAGGAAGGGTACCGGGTCGTGATGGTGACGCAGTACCGCTTCGAGGAAGAGTATGATCTGCCGGCAGGGATCGGAAGAATTTTGTCCGATATCGGAGAGGAAGAAGTGACCAAAAGCCGAATCCGAAATTTCCTTCGGCGGCTTAATAAATTACATGCGATATGGAAAGCCGAGAAACCCAATCTGGTGTTGTCCTGCATTGGGAAAAATAATTTTATGGCGGTTGTTTCGACGATGGGGACCGGTACAAAGGCAGTGGTATCGGTGGTGGGAGAGGCCGCAGAGGAATATCCGACCAAGCGGATGCGTTTCCTGGCAAACCATTTGTTTCCCCGCGCGGCCGGTGTGATCCTGCAGACGGAACGCTCCAGGGCTTTCTTCCGTAAAAGAGTCGGGGCAAAGGCTGTTGTGCTGCCAAATTCCCTGAATCCTGCCTTTATCAGGCCGCGATTCGAGGGAGAACGGGAAAAAGAGATCGTTTCCGTGGGGCGTATGGATGCAAATAAGAATCATGAGATGCAGCTTCGCGCGTTTGCGGCGCTGCCGCCCGCATTCTCAGAGTATGGGCTGACGATATATGGGGACGGAGAGCTTCGATCTTCTATAGAAGCATTGGCAGAGAAGCTGGGGGTCGGTGAGCGTGTGCGGCTTCCGGGCGTGGTGCCTGACATTGCGGATCGGATCGGAAGGGCGTCTTTATTCCTGCTGACCTCTTATTCGGAGGGCGTTTCGAATGCACTGATCGAGGCATTGGCGCTGGGACTGCCCGTGATTGCAACGGATGTGCCAAGCGGCGGTACGGAGGAATTGATGACGGACGGGGGAAACGGTCTCATCATTCCGGCGGGGGATCAGGAGGCATTGGAGAAAGCCATGGAGAAAATGCTCGGAGATCCCGTTTATGCGGACAGGCTTGGCAGAGAGGCGGCAAAGATACAGGAAAAGCTGGCGCCAGAGCGGGTTAATGGCTTATGGAAGGCGTATTTTGAGGGGATTATAAAATAACAGTCGATATTGGAGAAATATTGTGAGCGAAAAGAACGGCAGTGAAAGAAAGACGCAGGAACGGACTGTAAAACAGCATAAGGGTGGACGATGGACTTGGCTTCCGCAGGCCGTTTGTTTTCTGGCGCTCTTTGGCATGATTCTTCTGCCTGTCTCTTATATGGTAAGGACGAACGGCGATGTCAAGGATCGTTTTGCGGGCTTTTACGCAGAGAAGAAGGACAGCCTGGACGTGGTGATGATTGGATCGAGTCCTGTCTTCCCCTACTATGCGGCGCCGAAGCTCTGGGGAGAGACGGGGATTGCCATGTACCCGCTTTCCACGAATGTACAGCGTCCTGCCGCCATGAAATATTTGATGGCGGAGGCGGAAAAGACGCAGTCGCCGCAGCTCTATATCTTTGAAATGCGCATGTTTACCATGACGGAGGAAGGTTTGACGGACAATATGGCGTATACCCGCGGCGTCACAGATAACATGCGTTATTCATTGCTGAGGGCAGAGGCGATACAGGGTTTGGTACCGGAGGACGACGAGGAGGGGCGTCTGAGTTATTATTTTGATATTATGAAATATCACACAAACTGGAAAATGCTGGCAATGCCCTCTGAATGGAAGAATATGTTCTATCATAACAGCCATCCTTTAAAGGGCTATACGTTCCGGGATGAGGTTGGTCCTCAGCCCATGCCTGATATTGCCGATGTGGAAGGCGAAAAGCCCATTCCGCCGGAACAGGAGGCTTGTTTGAAAGAGCTGCTCTTGACCTTGCAAAAAGGAAATCAGGATGCGCTTTTTTTGGTCTCTCCCTATGGAGAATCGGCGCAGGAGCAGCAGATGTTTCATTATATGGAAGGAATCGTGGCTTCTTACGGCTATCCTTTCCTCAATATGAACGATTATTATGATGAAATCGGCATTGTCTTTGAGGAAGATTTCGCAGATTACGGCAGCCATACCAACGCTGTCGGGGCGGAAAAATGCACGGATTTCCTGAAAGAATACTTACAGGAGCACTACAGCCTCCCTGATCACCGTGGGGACGCTTCTTACGCTTCTTGGGACGAATCCTATCAGCTTTGGAAAAAGAGGCAGGAGGAGGCTGTGGAGACGGTCAGGGAGCGGATCGCCAAGGGAGAATATGCTGAAATCGTAGAGGAATAGGAGTAAGGCAGTTTATGTGTGGAATCGCGGGATTTTGTAATTTCAGAGGGGACTGGCAGAAGAATATTGAGCGTATGTGTGATATGATGGTTCACCGCGGGCCTGACGCGTCGGGGGTGTGGGCATCTGAGGATCATCGTGTGGTGCTGGGACACAGGCGGCTTGCCATCGTCGATTTAAGCCCTGCAGGGGCGCAGCCCATGCTTTCCCGTGATGAGAGATATGTGATTTCTTATAACGGGGAGATTTACAATCATGGCATGATACGCAAGAAATTATTGGCGGAGGGAAGGGTGCCGGGATTTCGGGGCAGTTCCGATACGGAGACGCTGGTGGAGGCGATAGCGGCCTATGGGTTGGCCGATACGTTAAAAATGGCAAAAGGAATGTTCGCGATTGCGTTATTCGACAGGCGAGAACATGCGTTATTTTTAGCTCGGGACAGGGTCGGCGAGAAGCCTTTGTATTATGGAATCTTAAAAGACGATTTAAGGAATGGGGAAAATGACGGAGCCTTCGTCTTCGCCTCAGACCTTCGTTCAATCACCTCGTTGGATGGATTTACCAATTCGGTCAATGTAGATATAATGGGCGATTACATGCGTTATGGTTATATTTCGGCACCATTTTCCATCTATCGCGGGATTTGGAAGCTGGAACCCGGCAAAATATTAAAGGTTAAATCACCTTTTGATAAAATGGAAGTTTTTACCTATTGGTCGATGATGGAAACGGCTGTTACGGGGCAGAAAAACCGCTTTCGCGGAACGGCTTCGGAAGCGGCCGATGAATTGGAACGTCTTTTGCGGGAAGCGATCGCCGGACAGATGGTGGCGGATGTGCCCGTGGGGGCATTTCTCTCCGCCGGAATCGACAGCAGTACGGTGGTCTCCCTTATGCAGGCTCAGAGTGCCGGTAAGGTGAAAACCTTCACCATAGGGATGTGGGAGGAGCGGTTTAATGAGGCTCCCATAGCGAAGGAAATCGCGGCGCATCTGGGAACGGAACACACGGAAGTCTATATCACCGAGGAGGATGCCGGAAATGTGATTCCTTCTCTGGCGGGGATGTTTGGGGAGCCCTTTGCGGATTCTTCCCAGATTCCTACTTATCTGGTCAGCAAGATCACCGGAGAGCATGTAACGGTGTCGCTCAGCGGGGACGGCGGGGATGAGCTTTTCTGCGGATATAACACCTATTATTCTATTCCGCGCATTTGGAATAAGGTGCGGAAACTGCCGGCAGCCCTGCGGATGCCGGGCAGTGCTCTTTTGGGGGCGTTCTCGCCTGTTCTGGGCACTTCCGGTGCGGCAAGGGCAAGGCTTTTGGGGGCGCGTTCCGTTGAAGATCTCTATCTGCGTTCGGAGATCGGAGAGGGGCTTGACCTGATCAGGCATGATAACAGAGAGCAGGCAAATGATTTTGCCTCCTGGGATGCCGTGCAGTCGAGGGCTGCGGGGAGGACCTGGATGGACGATTATCCTGCGGGGCTGTTGGAAGACGAACAGCATAACCTGATGCTGATGGATCTTCTGATGTATCACCCGGACGATATCCTGACGAAGGTGGATCGGACGGCGATGGCGGTCTCTCTGGAGACGAGGGTGCCTCTGCTTGATAAAGATGTGGTCGAGTTCGCGTGGACCCTGCCGCTCTCCTATCGGAATGAAAACGGAGTCCGTAAAAAGATATTACGTGATATTTTATACCGCCATGTGCCCCGTGAACTGATGGAGCGTCCCAAAAAAGGCTTTTCCATTCCGTTGCATCAGTGGCTGCGGCAGCCGGGACTCAGAGAGTGGGCGGAGAGCCTGCTGGAACCTGCCAAGCTGAGGCGGCAGGGTTTGCTGCATGTGGCGAATGTTGGAAAATTATGGGACGATTATATTATGAAAAATGTCTGGAGGCCGCAAATTTGGTATATTTTGATGCTGCAGCAGTGGTTGGAGGAAGAAAAAATTAAATTGTAACATAATAAATGCGGGTTGAAAAAAGTGGCGAAAATAAGGAAAACAATTGTTATTTGCGAAAGCAAGAAAATAGAGATATGATTTCATAACGAGTGATTGCTGTAAAATAACATAGAAAACTGAGAAAAAATAAGGTCGAAATTTAGAATATCTGGCGATATGAAATTTGCGGAGATGTTTTGTGATTGCCGATGGCCGGATACGGATGGAGAAGAAGGGAGGAGTACAGATGAACATCATAGAGCAGTATCGTCCGCCTAAAATAGAGCAGGAAGAACAAGCCGAATTACTTTCCGTGATCGTTACCGCCTATAATATAGAAGCTTATGTGGAAAGGGGTGTCCGCTCCGTCTGCGATCAGACCTATCGCAATCTGGAGATCATTGTGGTGGATGACGGCTCCACGGATGCGACCGGAGAGATTTTGGACGGGATGGCGAAGAATGACAGGCGTATCCGGGTGATTCATCAGGAGAACGGGGGGCCTGCCCGGGCGAGAAACGTCGGGATTGCGAAAGCGGCGGGATGCTGCATCGGATTTGTGGACGGAGACGACTGGATTGACCCTGATATGTACGAGAAGCTTTTTTCTGCATTGCAGGATCAGCAGGCGGATATCGCTGTCTGCAGATACCGCCAGGTTTCCAAGACGGGAACTGTTGACGGTTCCATAGACAGAGCGGTTCTCTTTGAGGGGCAGGAGGCACTTGCGGCTTATGTGGAAGAACGGGAGGAGTTTGTGATCCAGAATGCTGCATGGAACAAGCTGTATCGCAGAACGGTCCTTGGTGAGAACCCGTTTCCCGAGGGCGTGTGGTATGAGGATATTATGTTTGCCACGAAGGCGCTGGCATGTGCCGGGCGTTGCATTTACCTTGACATTGCCCTGTATAACTATATAATAGACAGAGAGGACAGTATCATGAATCGGCGGATCAATTCGCGCACGTTCACAGATCAGATTCCTGCCTATTATGAGAAGACGAGTCTGCTGCAAAATCTGGGCAGAGGGGATCTTGCCCTGACCCATGATTATTTTTTTTATAAGAGACTTTTGCTTTTTTATTGGGAACTTACAAAGACGGAAGATGGCGAAAGCTATCGGATGCGTCTGGAAGAAATTCTGCGGCATGACAGGAAGCGGGCGGAGGAAGCCTTTGAAGTACCGCTTGCGGATCCGCGGGATCGAAAAAACCTGAAGCTTTTTTATCGTGCACCCGAGGCGTATTGCAGGAAGCTGCGGTGGGACGAGCAGGTGGCGATTCCTTGTAAGGCGTTTTTGAAGCGCCTCCTTCACAAATAAATAACAGATGTTTGCGAAAACTTCGGTATGGAGGAAAGGTTGAAAAATCAGCACAGAATGCTCCGGCATGGAGGGGAAAATGGTAATCATACAGCTTGCGGGCGGCTTGGGCAATCAGATGTTTCAGTACGCCCTATGTCTGGAACTGGAAGCGCTCGGCAGAGAAGTAAAGATTGATGATGTGTCGGCATACGTACAGGACGCGCAAAGAAAACCGGCGCTTGCACCGTTTGGGATTACTTACGAGAGACCTACGAAAAAAGAAATGGAAAAGATGCTCGATTCCTCCATGCTGCCCTGGCAGCGGGTGAGGCGGAAGCTCTTTGGCAGACATAAGAAAGCTTATTTTGAAGAAAACAAGCTCTTTTTGCCGGAGGTTCTGGAATGGGACGACATCTATCTGGAAGGTTACTGGCAGTCGGAAAAATATTTTTGGAAGCAGGGAGATGTTCTGCGGCGGGTCTATGATACGAATAAACTCGTGCGGTATCTGACGCGGGAGGGCGTGTGGCAGCGGTGTGCCGACGGAAAAAGGTCTGCGGCACAGTATGCGATGGGAATCAATAACACGTGTTCTGTCAGCGTGCACATTCGCCGGGGCGATTATCTGACTCCGGAAAATCAGGCACTTTTCGGCGGTATCTGTACGGAAGTATATTATATAGAAGGAATGCGCCTGATGCGGGAACGCTTTCCGAAATGCAGCTTTTATCTGTTTTGCAACGATAAGGAATGGGCGCGGGAACAGTTTGCGGGACAGGAGGATGTCACTCTCGTGGATCTGCCCGGTGATGGAGAAGGCTTTGCGGAGGGAGATATGGATCTTGACTTTGCGGAGTTTGCGCTGATGAGTCGCTGCAAGCACAATATCCTTGCCAACAGCAGCTTTAGCTGGTGGGCGTCTTACCTGAATCCGAATCCCGAAAAGTTGATCCTTGCACCGGATCGATGGCTTAACAATATGGATTGCGGAGACTTTTACCGAGAGGACATGCAAAAAATAGGACTGAATGACCGGGATCGGATTGTGAATTGAGAGGGACTATATTATATTATGAAGAAACACGATCGGGCGCAGGTGAGTCTGCTGCAAAAAATCGCATATCTGTTTGAACGCAGACAGCTCTGGCAGCTTGCGGGCTTGGCCGTCCTGATTCTGATCGGCGGTATTTTGGAGACATTGGGTGTTTCCATGATGCTCCCCGTGGTGGATGCGGTGATGGATTCGGATAAATTTATGCAGAAATCCTATGTGCAGAAGATCGCGGCCTTTTTTCATATTCAGTCTGCCAGACAGATCATTGTCGGAATGCTGCTCCTCATGATGGCTCTGTTTGTGATAAAAAATGCTTATCTGTTGTTTCAGATCTATGTACAGAATACCTTTGTCACCAGAAATCGTAACCGTATGATCAGCCGCGTGATGCGCGAGTTTTTGAACCGTCCGTACGAGGATTATCTGGGTGCCGATATTCCGACGGTATTTCGCTTGACAGACAGCGATATTCCAAATGCCTTTCAGCTTATTTTAGTGTTGATCCAGATGGTTACAGAGATTGTGGTGGCGGTCTCGATTTGTATTGTACTGGTAGTGGTGGTCAGCCCTCTGATTTCCATTGGCTGCGGTCTGCTCTTTCTTGGCATGACGCTCGTCATCACAAAGGTCTTAAAACCGCGCTTAAACGCGATTGGGCGAAAGAATCAGGAGATTCAGTCGCGGATCGCCAAGTGGCGGATCCAGTCCATCTATGGTCTCAAGGATGTAAAGGTCCTGCATCGGGAAGAATTTTTTGTGCGAAACTATTATGAGAGCGGCGCAATTGGTGCGAATGTAGCCAGAAATTACGCAGTGATGAATAACACGCCCAGGCTGCTGATTGAGACGATTTTTATGGTGGCCATGCTGACCTTTATTCTGGTGTTTGCCGTGCAGGGAGGCGATTTTACAACCCTGGTTTCCAAGCTGACGGCTTTTGCGATGGCAGCGATCCGTGTGATGCCCGCCACGAACCGCATCAATACCTATCTTTCGGAGATTGCCTACGCCCAGCCCTGTCTGGATTATCTCTATGAGAATCTGACGGAGAATATGAAACAGGATGTGAATGGCAGCGTGACAGGTCTGTTGGGGGAGAAAAAAGAAGAAAAACCGCCGCTTACCTTGACGGATAAGATTTCCCTCGATCATATCAGTTATACCTATCCGAATACGGACAAGCCCATTTTTACGGATGCGCACATGGAAGTGAAGAAAGGGCAGTCGGTGGGCATCATGGGGCCTTCGGGCGCGGGCAAGTCCACGATCGTCGATATCCTGCTGGGGCTTTTGCATGTGCAGGCAGGGACCATCACCTGCGACGGCAGGGATGTGTTTGAAAATTATCCCTCCTGGCTGTCGAAGATCGGCTATATTCCGCAGTCTATCTACCTGATCGACGAGTCCATCCGTGACAATATCGCTTTTGGTATCGACGCGGACAAGATTGACGATAAGAGGATTTGGGAAGCGCTGGAGGAGGCGCAGTTAAAGCAGTTTGTAGAGGAGCTTCCCGAGGGGCTTGACACGACGATCGGCGACAGGGGCGTGCGTATCTCCGGCGGACAGAGACAGCGGTTGGGGATCGCGAGGGCGCTTTATTATAATCCGGAGATTCTGGTGTTTGACGAGGCGACGTCTGCTCTCGACGGCGATACGGAAACGGCGGTCATGGAGGCGATCAACAGTTTTCACGGCAAGAAGACGATGGTCATCATTGCCCATCGCCTGAATACCATAGAAAAATGCGACGTGATCTATAAGGTGGAAGACGGAAAAATCGTGGAGACGTCACTGAATTAAATATCAAGCGTTATATAATATAAACACGGGAATCGGAAGCAGGGAGCGGCGGTTGGATGCGGCGGCTCGGAAGGACGAACGGAGGCACAGATGCTGGGAATTGAGACACAGGAGGGTTTTGGTCTGGGAAATCAGCTTTTTTTCTATGTGACGACCAGATGTATTGCAAAGGATAAGGGTTATGCGTTCAGCGTTTTGGATCCTGAGCATTTTGCCAACAATATGCACAGCGACTGCGGGCTTTACTTTATGAATCTGGATATGGGCCTGCCTTCGAAAAAAGAAGATTATAAAAAAGTATTTTATGAGAAGGAGACCCGACTGTTTGCGGGAAATTCCAAGCATGACCTGACGCATGGCATTTATGTTACGGACACGGACCGGGCGCTTTTTGAGGTAGAAGATGATACGCTTCTTTACGGTAATTTGCAGGCGGAGGATTATTTTATCTCCCATAAGGAAGAAATCAGGGAGTGGCTTAAGGTAAAGCCTGAATATGACTGCAGGGAGTACAGTGAGGACGATCTCTGTATCCTGCATCTGCGGTGCAGCGATTATATGGGGTCCCCCGAGCTGTATCTGCGCAAGCGTTATTGGGTGCAGGGAATGCGGCAGATGAAAAAGATTCGCCCGGATATGCGGTTTATGATCATCACCAACGATGTGCGGGAAGCCAATAAACTCCTGCCGGGGATTCCCGCCTACAATTTTGATCTGGCGAAAGATTACGCGATCTTAAAAAATGCTCACTATTTATTGCTTGCCAATTCCTCGTTTGCCTATTTTCCGGCATTTAGCAGCGATACGGTGCAGTATATTCTGGCGCCGAAGTATTGGGCGAGGCATAATGTGTCCGACGGTTACTGGGCTTCGGAGCAGAATATCTATGAAGGCTGGCATTATATGGACCGACACGGCAGAGTCTTTACGGACAAACAGTGCAGGGAGGAACTCGCCGCTTACAAAAAGTGTTCGAGGCGCTGGACGACTGTGAATGTGCGCCCGAAAGGGCTGCGGCTGGGTTTCATGAAGCTGCATGCACAGTATTATTATAAAAAGGCGTATCTGTGCAAGATCGGCAGGGGTGTGATGAGAAGGCTGAGAAGACTATGAAGGTTTGGGAAAAAGCGGAAAATCTCTTAAGCGGCAGGCGGGCTGTGGTTCCGGCAGCAGGTCTACTGATCCTGTCACTGCTTCCCTTGCTTTTGCTGGGGAAATATAATGTGATGTGTATCGACGACTACGATTACGGCAGACGGGTGCACGATGTCTTTGCGGCGACGGGATCCTTTTCGGCTGCCGTGCAGGAGGCGTGGCGGCAGAACATGGACTTTTATCGGGAGTGGCAGGGGACTTATATCTCCTGCTTTCTGATGGCAATGTGCCCCATGAACTTTCGTTATGAGCTCGCCTGGGTGGTGCCGATCCTGATGATCGGGATGCTTTCCGCGTCTTCCTTTGTGTTGGGGCGGCATATTTTGGTCAGATGGCTTGGCTGTGAAAAGGCGGGTGCGGCTTTTGCCATGGCGCTTTTGCTGTTCGTGTTCTATCAGGTGATAGAAGCCCCTTTTGAAGGAATTTACTGGTATAACGGCTCTACTCACTATGTGTTGATGCAGTCTGTCTGGTTTTTTCTGCTCACGCTTATTTCGGAAAGCCTGTGGGCGGAGAAAAAGGGGCGGGCAGTGCTTTGCTGTGCGGCGGCAGCGGTCCTGTCCGTGATCGTAGGCGGCGGCAATCTGGTGACAGGCTTACAGGCGGAAATCCTGATGGCATTTCTTGTCTGCTATGCGATCTTTCAAAAGAAGGATAAAATAATATATGGTATCATTCCGTTTCTCACAGGCACGGCAGGATTTCTGGTCAATATTTTGGCGCCCGGCAATGCAAGACGGGCGGCGCTTGATGTGGATGAAGGCTATGGCGTGGTGAAGGCGGTCATGCTGTCCTTTTATCATATGGCGGTATTTGCGATCCGCTGGACGCCGGTGCTTGCGGTGATTACCTGGCTGGCGCTCCTGCCGCTTTTATGGCGGATGGCAAAGGCGGCGAAATATGATTTTTCTCATCCGTTTCCGGTGACGGCGGGGGCGTACTGCGTGCTTTCGGCAATGTTTACGCCCACCCTGTATGCGGTGGGAATGGCAGGCCTGTCCCGGGTGGATAATATTATTCAGGTGACCTACTATATAGCGGCGCTTCTGGTTACGACTTACTGGCTGGGATACTTTTCCCACAGGACAGCAGGAGGGAGTGAGACTGCGCAGGGCGGTGACGCTGAGAACGGTAAAACGGCGGCTGCGTTTGGTGCATTTCTGGAGCAGGCAGGCAGTCGGATGACGGCGGTTTGTCTGATCTTATTGCTGGCGGTGTGGGCACTGACGGCGGATAAAAATACTTATACGAGCATCTCAGCGCTGCGGTCTTTGGCGTATGGGGAGGCTGAGACATTTTATGAGGAAGCCATGGAGCGTTATGCGCTCTACACGGATGAAGACTTGGAGGAGGTAGTGGTTGCGCCTTACAGTGCAAAGCCGCACTTATTTACTTTTGATGATTTAAGTGAGGATCCCGGATACTGGCTGAATCTGGCAGTATCGAATTACTATCACAAAAGCAGCGTGAAGCGGATTGCGGGGCAGGGAGGAGCGGATTGAGATGAAAGAGAAGCTGTTTTTGCCTGATGTGACGCTGGCGGCGATGACCAGCGTAAACGTGTATGAGACGATCCGTGCCATGGAATACAGTATGCGGGGGATCGACTTTGGCGATGTGGTGCTGATCACGCACAGAAAACCGCTCACCCTTCCCAAGGGGATACGATATTCCCACACTTCAAAATTAGATGATATCGATAAATTTAACTACAAAATGGTGTATGAGCTGGGGGAGCATATTCATACGAATTTTGCGCTCATCGTGCATGCGGACGGGTTTGTCGTGCATCCCGAGAGTTGGCGGGACGAATTTCTAAACTATGACTATATCGGTTCTCCCTGGCCGCTGCCGCAGAATGACTATGCTTATCGGGACAGCAGGGGCGAGATCGTGCGCGTGGGCAACAGTGTATCGATCCGCAGTAAGCGGCTTTTGGATTTTCCCGGACAGGCGGGCCTTAAGTGGGAGAAGATGGAGGAGGATGATAATTACAACGAAGATACCTTCCTCTGCTGTAAATATAAGAATGTGATCGAGGAGGCGGGGATGCGTTTTGCTCCGATTGAGGTCGCAAAGTATTTCGGGCATGAGCACATGATACCCGAGATCATGGATGTGGAGAAGCCGTTCCTCTTTCATAAATGGCGCGGCAGAAACGCACAGTATCCGCAGTTCCATAATCCGTGGAGAGTCAGGTGGCAGAAATGTAAGGACATTTTGCGGCCCCTGCTTTTCTGGCGTGATTCAGGTTGAAAGGAATAACACATGATATTTGATTGCATCCCCTTTTTTAACGAATTGGATATTTTAAAGCTCAGAATGCAGATCCTTGCGCCTTTGGTGGACTACTTTGTGCTGGAAGAATCGACGGTGACATTTTCGGGAGAACCGAAGGAGATGGTCTTTGCGAAGAATCGGGAGATGTTTGCGGAGTTTGCGGACAAGATCCGTTATGTGGCAGTGGAGGACTCTCCCATGGAGGGCGTAACCACCCACGAGCGCGACAAGTATCAGAAGAATCAGCTGATCCGCGCCCTGTCGGACGCAAAGCCGGAAGATATCATTATTTTCAGCGATGTGGACGAAATCCCGAATCCAAAGACGCTCGAACGGCTGATTGCGCAATTTGAGCCGGATAAAATTTATCATCTGGCACAGCGGATGTTTTATTGTTTCCTGAATATGGAAGAAGTTTCGGGAAATTTGTTGTCTATCACAGGAGAATTTCCGGGAGTAGAGCAAAGACAGTGGCTGGGTACGAAAGTGTGCAGCTTTGCGCAGCTCCCTGCGGAGGGAATCGTATATTTGCGCGAGGTATCGCCCACAGACACGCGCAGCGTGCGCATTGCGGACGGCGGCTGGCATTTCGGCTATATGGGAGGCGACGGCGAGCGGGATGTGGCGAAGCGCATCGGGGTAAAGGTACAGGCCGCGGCGCATCAGGAATATAACAGCAAACGTTATTTAGATGAAGCGGTGGACAGGCTGCTTTGCGGGGAGGATATTTTCGACCGGGAGGCAAAATTTGTCCGCGTGGAGATCAACGAGAGCTTCCCCGCTTATCTGCGGGAACATCAGGAGGAATACGATTTTCTGATAGCGCCCGCGCTTAGCAGGACGGTTCTGTTAGCAAAGAAGGCGAGGCTGCTTTTGAGACAGGGTATGCGCAGACTACGAGGAAGGCTGGCGCGGATTTTGAGGCGATAGATTGTGCGGCAGAATGATGGAGGACAGTGTGAAAAATCACACTGATGTCCGGAATGGGGATTAGTATGGCAGCGGTGAAAAACAGGATATGGGATCTCTACAGGCGGCTGCGGGACGAAAGCCCCCTTCCCCGTCTGATTTTCTATATTGGCCTGACCATCGAACTTTTGATGGTCATCGTGGATAAGAGTAATTACGTCAATCCCATCGAGGGTTGGCTTTTTCGCGTGACCTTTCTGCTGTTTGCGGCAAAGCTTTTGCTCACGAAATATGAACTGCGCGAGTGGATCCTTATTTTTCTGCTGGAGGGGATCGCTTTGGTTTCCTATCGGGTCACGGGGGAAAATGAGCTCATCCGCATGGTGACGTTCGTGGCGGCGTGTAAGGAAATACCGCTGCGCGAAGCGCTGAAATATACCTTTTTTGTGACGCTTGCGGGCTGTCTGTGCATCGTCGCGCTGTCTGTGACGGGTATTTACGGCGATATCAGCCTGACGCAGATCTATGGTCACGACGCGGCGGAGGAGACCATCTATATTGGCGTAGAGGGAGAGAAAGAAACCCGCTATACCTTGGGGATGGGGCATCCGAACGCACTTTCCTGTATGGCTTTCATGCTGACGGCGCTGGGTGTTTATGTCTGGTTTGAGAAGTTGAAATGGTACGGTTATCTGCTTTTGTTCCTGCTCAATACAGGGGTCTGTCTGCTGACGAAGTCAAAGACCGGTATGCTCATCGTTGCTGTATTTTTGCTGGGTGCCTGCCTGATGCGTTTGGTGAGACCGTTTCGGGAAAAATCGTTTTTTTATCTTTGCGGTCTGCTGGTCTTTGTGCTGTGCATTGCCTTTTCCGTGGATGCGGCGGTCTGCGCCCAGCGGGTGCGGGACGCGCAGTGGAATGCCTTTTTTTATAACAATCCCCGGGATAATGCGCATATCGTGGCGCTGGGAAAGATTGACCGCCATATCAGCGGCAGGATCATCTCCCTGACGGAGACAAACAGGAAGGACGGGATGATCCGGACTTGGTCAGCCTTTTCCTGCGAAGAAAATACGAAACACTATTTTGATATGGGATGGGTTAAGGTTTTTTACCGTTACGGTGTGATACCGGGCAGCCTGTATGTGGCGGCGCACCTTTATCTTTTGTGGAAGCTGTGGAAGAGGCGGGACGGCTGCGGGCTGGTGGTTTTTGTGATGTTTGCCGTGTACACGGTGGTGGAGGCGCACCTGGTCTCCGTGTATTTGGGGAGGAATTATCTGCTTTTATTTCTGGTCGCAGAATCAGCATCAACAGTCTCCTGTGACCCCAAAATGACGGAATAGGAAATTTATGGTAAAATAGATACCCAGAGGTACATTTTATGAATCGGAAAATGAAACTGATCGAGAGCTATCTGCTGCTTCTGGCGGATGTGGTCAGCATTACGCTGGCTTATGCCGCCGCTATTTTGCTGCGGTTTAAAAAGTTCGCCTGGGTCATGGAGCCGGAGCTGCATTTTTTGGTTTATATCGGTTTTTTGCTGTTTTGCACCGTCTACAGCTTTTTCTTTGACTGGAATCGGGAATTTCTGAAAAGAGGCGTGCTGGTCGAGTTTATCGCAGTGACGAAGTTTGATATTTTCATGGAATTGGCTTTGATGGCATGTCTTTTCGTATTGCAGGCAGGAGCGAAAGTCTCCCGTCTGGCAATCGGTTACTTCGCAATCTTTAATCTCCTGCTGGTATGGATTGTGCGGCTTTGCATGAAAAAGGCGCTGCGTATCTATTTTACGACAAATTCCAATCGGGTGAAGATTATGATCATCACCAAAAAGGCGCTTCTTCATCAGACGGTGGAGAAGCTGAAGGCCGCCATGGATATCAATTATGAGATCGTGGCGCTTGCCTGTATGGATGCGGACACAAAGGGCGAGAAAATTGAGGGAGTCACTGTCAATGCCGGCAGGGAGGACACGCTTGATCTGGCGAGACAAATGCCGCTTGATGAAGTATTCTTAAATCTGCCGGACGAAGATATGGCACATGTGAAGCAGATGATCTATGAGCTGGAATCCATGGGAATCGCCTGTCATTACAATATCGATATCGTGGAGAGACCCAGCAAGGAAGTGCGGGTAGGAAAGTTTGCGGGGTATACCGTAGTGACCTATTCGATCAATCACTTTGATTACAGGCGTATGGTCGTGAAGCGGGGCATTGATATCTTAGGCGGACTGGTCGGTTGTTTAATAACACTTGTTATTACCCCTTTTGTGGCTCTGGCGATCAAGCTGGATTCTCCGGGACCGATTCTTTTTTCCCAGACACGCATCGGTAAGAACGGCCGCCGCTTTAAAATCTATAAATTCCGCTCTATGTATGTGGATGCGGAGGAGAGAAAGAAGGAACTGGAAGCGCAGAACGAAATGCAGGGGCTGATGTTTAAGATGGAGAACGATCCCCGCATTACCAAGGTTGGCAGGTTTATTCGTAAGACGAGTATCGACGAGCTGCCGCAGTTTTTTAATATTGTCAGGGGGGATATGAGCCTGGTGGGCACCAGACCGCCTACGGAGGAGGAGTTTGAACAGTATAATTCCCACTACAGAAGGCGTATCAGCATGACGCCGGGGCTGACAGGGTTATGGCAGATCAGCGGCCGCAGCGAGATCGTGGATTTTGACGAGGTGGTGCGGCTGGATCTGGAATATATCGATAACTGGACGCTGGGGCTGGACATCAAGATCCTGTTCCGCACGGTCTGGGTCGTGCTTGCGGGAAAGGGCTCAAAATAATGGGAGCAGACAGGTACAAGGTTCTGATGGTCGGACCGGACAGAAGTGTGCACGGCGGCATATCGGGTGTGGTCAATAATTATTATCAGGCGGGGCTGGATCGGCGTATCGACCTGTGTTATATCGGCACAATGGTGGAGGGGTCCGGGGCAAGAAAGCTTTTGCGGGCGGCGGCGGCCTATGTTTCCTTTTTGGCGAAATTGCCGCGCTATCGTATCGTGCATGTCAACATGGCGTCAGACACCAGTTTTTATCGGAAATCCGTGTTTATCCGGACGGCAAAACTGTTTCGAAAAAAGGTGGTGATCCACCAGCATGGCGGAAATTTCCCGGATTTTTATGAAAAGGTGCTGCGGAAAGCGGGCAGAGCATATGTAAAGAAGACCCTTGCTCTGGGAGATGCCTTTTTGGTGTTGGCAACGGCGTGGAAAGATTTTTTCGGCGGGATCATTGACAGGGAAGCGATCACGGTTTTGGCGGACGCGGTGGAGATTCCGCCGCCCTGTCAAAAGCAGTACGGCGTGCACAAACTCCTGTTTTTGGGGCGGCTGTGCAGGGAGAAAGGGATCGGCGAACTGCTGTCTGTCATGCCGCAGCTGCAGAGCCGATTTCCCGATGTAAAGCTATATCTCGGCGGCATCTGGGAGGATGAGGAGTTAAAAGAACAGGCGTTATCCATGCGAGAGTGTGTGACGGATTTAGGCTGGGTCAGCGGCAGAGCGAAGCAGAAGATTCTGCGGGAATGCGATATTTTCGTGATGCCTTCGTATTTTGAGGGACAGTCCGTGTCGATTCTGGAGGCGATGGCAAATCAATGCGCCGTTGCCGCTTCGGATACGGGAGGGATTCCGGATATGATCGTGGATGGACAGACCGGACTGCTTGCGCCGCCAAAGGATGCGGAGGCGCTCAAAGACAGGCTGCTGACATTACTTTCGGATTCCGATCTGTGTCGAAAACTTGGAGAAAACGCCCGCAAAAAGGCGGAGGCGGAGTTCTCCATGGAGCAGAACATCAAACGGCTGTTGTCGATTTATGAGGCGGTCAGCAAGAGATAAGCCCGGAGCAATATCGCAAAAAGAGCTTCGGCATGGAGAGAAAGATGTCAGGAAAAGCAGACGGTAAAAAACCGCAGATTACTGTGATCGTGCCCGTTCACAACGGGCAGTCGTATTTGGAGGACTGCATCGAGAGCATAGAAAGCCAGACGGGGCAGACATTGGAAGTGATTGTCGTCAACGACGGCTCCACGGACGATACTGCCTCTGTCTGTGACAGCCTTGCGGAGCGGTATGATAACCTGCGGGTCATCACGCTGCCCGATTTGGGTGTTTCCGTGGCAAGAAATCGCGGGTTGGAACAGGCGGAGGGCGAGTATATCACTTTTGTGGATGCGGATGACAGGCTGCGTCCGGGAATGCTTGCCGGATTGTACCGCATTCTTTGCGAGACGGATGCCGATATGGCAGGCTGTGCCTTTGCGGTCTGGAGCAGGCAGGAGGAGTGGAAGGCGCTTGCCGAAACCGCGGAAAAGTCTTTCCCGGAATGGCAGACTGTTGAATATAATAACACTAGTTATTTGAAAAATGCTCTTTTGTGTGGGAACAGCCGCTGTTGGAGTAAACTTTATAAGCGAAGTTTGATTGGCAAAACACGGTTTCGCGAAGGGCTTTCCATCGGCGAGGATATGATGTTTCTGGTGGAGCTTCTGCCCCGTGTGCAGCGTGCCGTGGAGGCGGATTATCAGGGCTACGGCTATTATCAGAATCCAAACGGCGCGATGAAACGCCCCTTTACGCCGGCCTATATGGATCAGATTTACTGTTGGGAGATGGCGAAAGATTTGATTCTTAGACAGGAACCTGCGCTTGCACCGCAGGTAACTGCGCAGCTCATGGTGGCGATCATGCTGGTGGCGGGAAAAATCGCCCTCCTGCCTGGAGGAGCGCGCAAAGAGGCGGAGGGCTATCTGAGGATATGCCGCAAAAAACTGCGGGAATGCAAAAAGCAGCAGGGCAGTTATGCGTTTTTACCGCCCGGGTACGGCCTAAAAGTGCGTTTTTTTGGGAGCATGCCGCATTTTTATGTGCGGCTCTATCACTGTAGAAAATATTTTTAAGATTTGAGGAAAGCGGGAAGCCCATGAAAAAGACAAACCCCACGATCAGCGTGATCGTACCGGTATATAATAAGGAGGCATATCTGCGCGCCTGCGTGGACAGTATTTTGGCGCAGACCTACAGGAGGCTTGAGGTGATCCTGGTGGACGACGCTTCGACGGATGGAAGCGGTGCGATCTGCGACGAGTATGCCGAAAAGGATGAGCGTGTGCGGGTCATTCATCAGGAAAACGGAGGTCCCACGGCGGCCTGTGCGGCAGGAATGCAGGCTGCGTCCGGGGACTATTATATGTTTGTGGACAGCGACGACTACGTGGAGGCGAAGATGCTGATCGAGATGGCAGAGCGTCTTGCGGGAGTTCCGAGAGAGGTCGTCTGCTGCGACCATGTGCTGGAAAAGCAAAGGGAGACCGTAGAAATCAAAAACGGATTAGAACCCGGTATTTACGAGGGTGAGAAGCTGCGGGAAGGTATCAAGGCAAGGCTGATCGGAGAGGAACATAAGCCGATTCCCCTCTCGCGCTGCATGAAGCTGTGTGAGAAATCTCTCTTTGCGGATGCGGCGGCGTATTATGATTTCAGCCTTCGTTTCGGCGACGATACGAATATGATGTATCCGGTTTTGCTTAGTGCGGACAGGATTGTGATCATGAAGGATGCGTTTTACTACCACTACCGCTATGTGGAGGGTTCGCTGGTGCACGGTTACGAGAAGCGCCTTTATGAATACGTGGAGCGGCTGACAGAGATCCTTGTGCGGATCGTTGATGAGAAAAAAGCACCGGGCGGCAGGAAGGCTGTGGACAGGGAACACTGTTATCTGCTCTTGTATGTGATGAAGAATGAGCTCAGAAGACCCGGGAAAGACTATAGAACAAGGATCAGAGCCATTTTCTGCGAGGAAAAGATCAGGACGCTGGTGCAGAGTACGCCCCTTACGGTGACGGCGCGCTCGAATCAGCTTTTGTATCTGGGTGTCACCTATCCGGGCGGTGTGCTTTTGCGTGTACTGCGCCTGATTATGCGGCTTTACGATAAAAAGGGGAAAGATTGAAACACAGTGACGCTTTGAAATTTTAAGATGGAGAAAAGCATGATTATCATCAGAGTGATGGGAGGGCTGGGGAACCAGCTGCAGCAGTATGCGTTGTATCGAAAATTCGGCAGTCTCGGCATTGCGGCGAAATTGGATGTCTCCTGGTTCTCGGCGGATATCCAGGCGCAGATGCGTGCGCCGAGACCGCTTGAGCTGTGCCGCTTTGAGGATTTGCCTATGGAGACGGCAAATACGGACGAAGTGCGTGCGCTGTTGGGACGGACTTACGAGGAACGCGCCGGGATCACGGAACGGATCAGGCGGCGGTTGGCGCCGGGGACGCTTCCTGTTTTTGAGGAGTCTAAAATGTTCCACGAGGAGATTTTTTCCCTGCGGGACAGATATTTGGTGGGATATTTTGCCTGTGAGGCGTACTATGCGGATATTTTGAAAATGCTGCAAAAGGAGATTCGTTTTCCGAAAAGTGATAATCCCGGAAACAGGGAGACCATGGAGGAGATGCAAACGCAGACCGCTGTCAGCATCCATGTCCGCAGAGGGGATTATCTGGATGCCGTCAATGCGGCAAATTTCGGCGGTATCTGTACGGACGAGTATTATGACAGGGCGATCGATTATATCAAGGAGCGCTTTCCGGAAGCGGTGTTTTATATTTTTTCGGACGACACGGATTATGTGCGCGCACGTTTTCAGGGGCAGGAGTACCGCATTGTGGACTGGAACCGGGGGAAGGACAGCTTTTATGATATGCAGCTGATGAGCTGCTGCCGGCACAACATCTGCGCCAACAGCACTTTCAGTTTTTGGGGGGCGCGCCTGAACTCACATGAGGGAAAATGTATGATACGCCCTTCTATTCACAGAAATACACAGATCTGCCCGCCGAAGGAACTGCAAAAGTTATGGCGCGCCTGGACACTCATCACGCCGGGCGGGGAGGTTGTGTAAACGGACATATATATGGTATACTGTTTGAAAATAGATTCTATATATGGAAGGCTACCCACATGGAATACGGAAACGATAAACTTGTCATGTATCTGCATGGCGGCAGCGGCAACCATGGCTGTGAAGCGATCATCAACAGCACCTGCCATATGATAGAGGAGATCCCCAAGCTCCTTGTGACCAACAGTGAGCAGGAGGATCGGCGTTATTCTCTGGAGCCGCTTTGTGATATTTTACAGGAAAGAAAGATAGCGGAGCATTTTTTTGCTCATGTTTGGTACTATGTCTGGCGAATGGTGTTTCGCGATCCGGAGTCCTTTATGCGCTATCGCTTTCGGGAGGTGATGGGAAGGAATCTGGCGCCGCTTTATCTCTCTACCGGCGGCGATATGTACTGCTATGAGCTTTCTAAAAAGGAGGCAGTCACAGCGAACAGTGCCTTTAACAGGGCGGGCGCTAAGACGGTTCTCTGGGGCTGCTCCCTGGAGCCGGAACTTTTGCGGGACCCGGTGATCGTCGAGGATATGCGGCGGTACGCGCTGATCACACCGCGGGAATCCATCACAACGCAGGCGCTTGCGGATGCGGGAATCACGGAGAATGTGAAGCAGTTCCCGGATCCGGCATTCGCTTTAACGCCGGTGGAGACGAAGCTTCCCTCCGGGTTTGCGGAGCAAAACACCATCGGCATCAACATCAGCCCCATGATCGTGCGGCATGAGAAAACAGAGGGCATCACACTGATAAATTACCGAAATTTGATTGACTATATTTTGGAAAATACAGACTGCCATATTGCCCTGATACCGCATGTGATGTGGAAATATAATGACGATAGACTGACCTTGAATGAACTGTATAACGGTTATCAAGGGAACGAGAGGGTGGTTTTGTTTGAAGATATGCCCACCCAAAAGATTAAGTATGTAATATCGAAATGCCGTATGTTTATCGGCGCGAGGACACACGCCACGATTGCGGCATATTCTTCCTGCGTGCCCACGCTGGTCGTGGGATATTCCGTAAAGGCGAGAGGAATCGCCAAAGATCTTTTCGGCACGGAAGAACACTATGTGCTGCCGGTGCAGAACCTGGCGGAGCCGAAAGAATTGATAAACGCTTTTTCGTGGATCATAGAGCGGGAAGATGAAATACGGAAAAAGCTGCAAATGAGTATGCCGGCTTACTGTAAAGAGGCTGCAAAAGCGGGGGATGCGCTCCGTGAGCTTTGGGGCAGTCTGCATGAGACGGCAGACCGTGACGGGCAGCTCGAAGGGAAATAGAGCGATGGGCAGAATACAGAAGGCTGAAAAGAATATCGTGTTCGGATATCTCAGCAACGGGGTCATTCTGCTGGTGAATTTTATCAAGAGGACTGTTTTTATCTACGTGCTGGGAAAGACCCTGCTGGGGGTAAACGGCGTTTACACGGATGTCTTGAATGTTCTTTCCCTGACGGAGCTGGGGATTGGCACGGCATTAAACTACAGCCTGTATAAGCCGGTAGCGGAAGGAAACCGCGAGAAGATAAAATCCTATATGCGCTTCTATAAAAAGGCATATCTGACCATTGCGGGCGTGATTGCCGTTTTGGGCATCGCCATTTCCCCGTTTTTGAAATATATTCTTAAAAATCCCGGTTCTCTGACCATACAGGAATTGACGCTGTACTATTACCTCTTTTTGTTCAATACGGTGATCACCTATTTTGTCAGCTATAAATACAGTCTGGTCAATGCGGAACAGAAGAACTATATCCAGTCGAACATTACGACGCTGACCAGGATCGCGGTAGCCTTTGCGCAGATCGTGGTTTTGCTTCTTACTCACAACTTTTTGTTTTATCTTCTCGCGCAGTCGGTCGTGGAGCTTTTGCAGAAGATTTTTGTGACGCTTTATCTGGACAGGCTCTATCCCTACCTGCGGGAAAAGGATGTGGCGCCGCTTTCGGGTGAGGAGACGGAAGTGGTTGCCACCAAAACAAAGGCGCTCATCTGCCATAAGGTGGGGGATGTGGCAAGGTCGCAGACGGATAAGATCATCATCTCCTCCTTTGTCAGCGTGGACACTTCGGCAGTCGTCGATAACTATGTTTATATCATTACCTATGTGGGTAATTTTGTGAATATCATCTTTGATTCCGCGATTGCGGGCTTCGGCAATGTGGTAGCGACGGAATCAAAGGAAAAGCAATACCGCCTTTTTCGGGTGTACCGTTTTTTTGCCTGCTGGCTGTTTGGGTTTGGAGCGGTGGGGTTTTATCATTTGATCACGCCGTTTATCAGTGACATTTGGCTGCGGGAGGCAGGCTGGATGCTTTCGCAGGTCACGGTAGCGCTGCTGGTGATGGAATTTTATCTGAAAGGCTGCCGCATTGTGCTTCTTAATTTTAAGATCGCGGCAGGATTATTTGAGCAGGATCGCTATCTGCCGCTGGTGCAGGGGGCAGTCAATCTGCTTCTTTCCATTGTGCTCGTGCGCCGTATCGGGGTAACGGGCGTATATGTGGGCACACTGGTGTCGGGGCTGTTGGCAAACCTGATCCGTCCCGGCATCATTTACCGGGTCTGCTTTGGCAAGACGGCAGGAGATTATTTCCGCGACGGTTTGAAATATATTGCGGTGATTCTTTTGGCAGGCGGAATCGTGACACCGATCCGGCATGCACTCATGGCGGAGACCACCGTTTTTTCTTTTGTCCTGATGGTGATCGTAATCACGCTGCTTTATAATCTGTTATTTTTATTGGCGTTTTGCCGGACGCAGGAGTTTCTTTATCTGTGGCATGCGGTGATTGCCAAACTGCCCGCGCTTAGAAAGCTTTTGGGACGCGGCGGAACCCGAGAGGAGTAAAATGCTAAAACATAATAGTAAATACGAAATAAAGATAAGTGTTCAAGAGTTTTTTTTCTACGGCTTTTTCTTTCTGTTGTCCGTGACCAAGGGGCTGGGATTTTATGAATGGCAGAAAGTTTTTATCCTGCTGGTGATCCCCGCGCTGATCCTTGGATTCTTAAAAGTCCTGTTTACGCCCTACACAAAGAGCCAGGCGGCAGTCGTTATTTCGGTGCTTTTGCTGACGGCGGTCGTTTTTTGGCGCTCGCATCAGATTGCCGTCTTTTTCGTGGTCTTTACCGTGCTGGGGATGAAGGGAATGTCGGTGAAAAAGGTACTTCATCTGGCGGTCTGGGTGTGGACGGTCTGTTCGATCCTGCTTTCGGTCGTTTCTTTTTTCCGTTTAGAGCACACCGTTTACAGAGTACATGCCAAGCTGGGGCTGGGACATATTTTTCGCTGGAGCCTGGGATTTACCCATCCCAATCTTTTGCATATCACCTACCTCTTTCTCTGCGCGCTGGCAATCCTTAAGTTGGAGGAACGGTACGGATGGAAGTCCTATTTTTTACTGATGCTGGGCAATTTTTTGGTGTTTTTCTACTCGATCAGCTATACGGGCTTTGGCATCGTGGCATTGCTTTTGACGGGCGGGCTCTATGTGAGACTGCGTCCCCGTTTTTGTCTGCTTGAAAAGGTGCTGGCAAATCTCGTGCTGCCGATTTGTCTGGCGCTGTCCTTTGTGCTGCCCTTTTTTCTCAATGATCATCCTTTATGCGGTTATGTACAGAAGCTGAATTTTATGCTCAATACCAGAATTTGGCTGGCGCAGCAGTTTTTACAGTCGGAGTACACCAGTCTGTTTGGGGCAGACGTTTCTAAGGTCGTCAAGTCCTCTATGAATATGGACTGTTCCTATATCTGGTGCTATATCAATTACGGTCTGGTCTTTACGGTGGTGATCCTGCTCGGATGTTTTTGCCTGCAGATTTATGAGACCCATAAACAGCGTACCGGGGAACTGGTCGTGCTGGTGTGCTTTTTTGCGGCGGGATGGACGGAGCAGCTGCTCTTTAATACTTCCTTCAAAAATGTTACCCTGCTTTTTCTGGGAGAACTTTTGTTTTTGCAGAAGGAGGGAAAGACGGAGTACAGCCTGTTATCTTTAATCCCGGAGCGGTTTCGGGAGATCGCGATTCCGTTTGCGGGGCTGCCTGACAGGCTGTTTTTGGAGGTGCGGGCAGTTTGTAAGGCGCATAAAAGCCGTGTGCGCATTTGTACGGCGGCAGGGACGGTTTTGGGCTTGCTTCTCTGTCTGCTGTTGTATAGGGAACCTGCAGGTTATCTCGTGCCGCGTTCCTATACGGATGGACAGATTGCGATAGAGGAAGCGGTCTGTCTCGAACGTACAGACGACCCCGTCTGGTCGGAATACCGCATTTTGAGTTACAAGGATGCCGAAACGCCGATGCAGATCATATCGGGAAAGGCGATTTCGTTGGAGACGGCGCGGTATGCTCTGGGAGCGGCGTTGATCGGGGGGATGTTCGGGGCAGTATGCGTGATTCTTTGGCATATGAGAAAGTGGAAGAAAAAATCGGCTGCGGCGGTCACGGAAATTTCAGGGTACGATGCCTGACGGTAACAGCGGAATCGCATTTATCCTATAGGAGAAAGATGGGAAGAACGGTATGAAAGACGAGTTGACTTATTGTAAGATATTGGGGACGAATATCAATGTGACAAATATGGAGGATACCATCGCCTACCTCACAGACAACCTCGAGGAGCTGAAAGGCGATTATGTCTGTGTCTCTAACGTGCATACCACGGTGATGTCATATCGGGACCCGGCGTACCGCAGCGTACAAAACAGCGGGGCAATGGCGCTTCCTGACGGCCAGCCGCTTTCCATCGTCAGCAGAAAACGCGGCTTTTCGGAGGCAAGGCGGGTGCCGGGGCCTGATTTGATGCCGGCGATCCTCGATCTTTCGCAAAAAAAGGGATATCGACACTATTTTTACGGAAGCACAAAAGAAACGTTGGCGGCGATGCGGGAAGCTCTGTTAAAACGTTATCCGAAGCTGCAGATTGCAGGCATGTATTCTCCGCCGTTTCGGCAGTTGACGAAGAAGGAGGATGACGAGATCGTCAGGCGCATCAATGAGAGCGGCGCGGACTTTGTGTGGGTGGCGTTGGGAGCTCCCAAACAGGAGTGGTGGATGTATGAGCACCGCGGCAGGATCCATGCGCTGATGCTGGGAGTGGGGGCGGCCTTTGACTTTACGGCGGGCACCACGAAGCGGGCGCCCATGTGGATGCAGAAGCTTTGTTTGGAATGGGTGTTTCGCATTCTCAAAGATCCGAAGCGTATGCTGCCCCGTTATCTGAATACAAATTTTGCTTTTGTTTACTATGCGTATCGGGAGGGCCGGGCGCTCAAAAAAGCGAAAAGAAAGGGGCTGCGCATCGCCATGATCGGGCACAAGCGGATTCCTTCCAGAGAAGGCGGCATCGAGGTCGTGGTGGAGGAGCTTTCCGTGCGCATGGTGGCACAGGGGCATCGGGTGGATGCCTACAATCGCTTTGGGCATCATGTTTCCGGCAAAAAATACGATCAGGAATACGGCTGGAAGGGGCGGAAATTTTACAAAGGGATTCGCGTTTATATCGTGCCCACGTTCCGCAGAAGCAGCTTAAACGCCATTGTCTATTCCTTTTTTGCAACGATCATGGCGCTCTTTCATCCCTATGATGTGCTTCATTATCATGCGGAGGGACCCTGCGCTATGCTGTGGCTGCCGCATCTTTTGCGGCGCAGGATCGTGGTGACGGTGCACGGGCTGGACTGGCAGCGGGCCAAGTGGGGCAATTTTGCCTCCTTTGTGATTAAGTTCGGCGAAAAGATGGCAGTAAAGTACGCGGATGAGATCATCGTGCTGTCGGAAAATGTGAAGCAGTATTTTGCGGATACCTATCATAGAAAAACCACGTATATCCCCAATGGGATCGGTATGCCGGCTCCTCAGGGCGCTTCCCTGATCGAGGAGAAGTACGGACTTAAAAAGGACGGTTACTTCCTGTTTTTGGCGCGGATCGTGCCGGAGAAAGGTCTGCATTATCTGATCGAAGCGTATGCAAAACTGGAGACGGATAAGAGGCTGGTGATCGCCGGGGGAAGCTCTCAGGCGGTTGGCTACATGGAGAAAATCCACAGAATGGCGGCGAAGGATGAGCGCATCCTGATGACGGATTTTGTGCAGGGGCAGATGTTGGAGGAACTCTATGCGAATGCCTATGCCTTTGTACTGCCCAGCGACGTGGAAGGGATGGCGATGACGCTCCTTGAGGCGATGAGTTACGGCGCCTGCTGTCTGGTCAGCGATATTAAGGAAAACACCGAAGTGGTGGAGGATAAGGCGCTCACCTTTCGGAAGGGCAATGTTAAGGATCTGCGGGAGAAGCTTTCCCGGCTGCTTGCGCATCCCGAGGAAGTACAGCGTATGAAGGAGGAGAGCGCGGGATTTATCTGCGGCAAGTACGATTGGGACGATGTGACGAGGCGGACGCTGGCTTTGTATGAGAGAGCAGGGAAAGCGTACAGGAACGAAGGGTGCAGGGAAGATAACAATGCAGATTATGTACAGCGATGACGGTTCGGCGAAACAGGAGATAGAGACTCGTCGTTTGCGGGAAGACAAGCGTAGGAGTCCGTTGCAGGTGTATACGGTAGAAAACGGCATCTTACTTCCCGGACGGGGCAGAGAGGGCGGCGTGTTGGATGCGGCAGGCAAGTATGTAGAGGAATCCGCCTATGCCTGTCGGGATGTCAGATTGTGGGGGAAGGGTGAATTGCCATTTCCTAATACAGAAGTGAAGCGAGAGAAAGAAACGGTTATTTTCCTGGGACAACTGCAGAGACATTGGGGAAATTTTCTGTTCGACTGTATTGCCAGACTGTGGTATCCGCTTCGGGAAAAAGCGGATCGGATCGTGTACTGCTCTGCGGATCTTTCGGAGGAGGAGCTTCGGGATCCGAACGGGAAATACAGTCAATTGTTCGAACTGCTGGGAATCCCGATGGAACGGCTGCTGTCGGTTACGGAACCCACTCGTTTTGATCAAATTTTAATACCGGAATTGGCGGTGTTTCCGGGAATGTTTTTTTCCGATGAATTGCGGGAAGTTTATGACACAGCTGTCAGAAATTTGAAGGTGCAAAAGGACTGGAAGGGGTACGATAAGCTGTATCTGACGCGGACAAAAATGGAGGCGAAAAAGGAACTCGGAGAGGAAGCGATTGAGGCGCTTTTTGCGGCAAACGGTTATCATGTGATTGCGCCGGAAAAGTTATCCTTACAGGAACAAATTTATCTGTTTTCCCATTGCGGAAGTTTTGCCTTTCTGGAGGGAACGACTTCCCATAATATCGTGTTTGCGCGGGAGGGTGCAGAGCATATTATCCTGCGCAAACAGAGCTATGTGAATACCAGACAGATTCTCTTTGACAAACTGAAAGGAATCATGCCTGTCTATATCGATGTGTTTTATGAGCCTTACAGAGGATTTCCGCTAAGCCATGATTCCGGCCCGTTTCTGGTGGGGATCACGGCGCATCTGGCGCGCTGGGCGGCAGAGAATGGTTTTGTTCGCGAGCGTGGAGCGGTGCTTCGGATGAAAAATAAGATTGTTTTTGGGGCAAAGTTTGTGCTCTACAGTGTGAAATGCGTGTATTATAAATATGTTTTACACCGTTGACACAGATTGAATAGCGGGAGATGGAAAGAAAAGATGAAGATTTTGATGGTCAATAAATTTCTGCATCCCAACGGCGGGTCGGAGACCTACATTTTTCAGTTGGGGGAAGAATTACAAAAAAGAGGTCATGAGGTACAGTATTTCGGTATGGAGCATGACGGGCGCGTCGTGGGAAATCATGTGGAACAGTATACGACCGATATGGACTTTCATACGGGAAAGCTGAGGAAGCTTTTGTATCCCTTTAAGATCCTCTATTCGTTTGAGGCGAAACGGAAATTGACTGCGGTGCTGCGGGATATGCAGCCGGATGTGGTGCACCTGAATAACATCAATTTTCAACTCACGCCCTCGGTGATTTATGCGGTGCGCGCTTACCGAAAAAAAACGGGACGAAAGGTGAAAATCGTGTATACCGCGCATGATTACCAGTGGGTGTGCCCCAATCATATGATGCGGATTCCGGCTACGGGGAAAATCTGTTTTGCGTGCCGTGAGGGACATTTTTTCTCCTGCGCAAAGAATCGCTGCATCCACGGCTCCCTTGTCAAGAGTCTGCTCGGCGCTCTGGAGGGAAAGCTTTATTACAGGCTGCGCACCTACGGCATGGTGGATGTGATCGTCTGTCCGAGCGCGTTCATGAAAAGACAGCTGGATACCGATCCGATTCTGGCGGAAAAAACCGTGATGATGCACAATTTTGCAGAGAAGGCGCCGGTAAGCGAAAACATTGCGGCGGCAGGGCGGCAGGATGGCGCAGACGCGGCGGATTATGTGCTCTACTTTGGCAGATTTTCGGAGGAGAAGGGAATTGCCACCCTGCTGAAAGCCTGCAAGGCGCTTCCCGGGATTCCCTTTGTGTTTGCGGGCACGGGTCCTTTGGAGGAACTGGTGGAGCAGACTGAGAATGTGGAGAATAAGGGGTTTGTCACAGGAACGGCGCTGGCGGAGCTGATCGCGGGCGCGCGGTTTTCCGTTTATCCGTCGGAGTGGTATGAGAACTGTCCGTTTTCCGTGATGGAGTCCCAGATTTACGGCACGCCTGTGCTGGTCTCAGACCTCGGCGGCGCACCGGAACTTGTGCAGGCGGGGGTTACCGGGGAGCTTTTCCGGGGCGGCGATGCGGAGGAACTGACGGCACATATCAGGAATCTGTGGGAGGATCCCGAGCGGTGCAGGCTGTATCGCGAGAACTGTAAAGATATAAAATTTGATACAATTGGGAATTATTGTGATAAAATAGTGAATGAAATTTATAAGGGGTGATAAATATGAGCAGACGAACCTTATATGGAACAGTCATAGTGACATACAGATGTAATGCGAGATGTAACATGTGCGACTGCTTTAAGGATCCGACGAGACCCGACGAGGAGATCACGCTTGATGATATCAAAAAACTGCCGGAGATGGCATTTACGAATATCACGGGCGGGGAGCCTTTTGTCAGGCAGGATATCCCGGATATCGTGCGGGAGCTTTATAAAAAAAGTGACAGAATCGTCATTTCTACAAACGGTTATTTTACGGAGCGGATCATTGCGCTGTGCAGAGAGTTTCCGAAGGTGGGCATCCGCATCAGCATCGAAGGGCTGCAGGAGACAAACGACAAGATCCGCGGCATTCCCGACGGTTTTAACAGAGGCTATAATACTTTAAAGACGCTGGTGGAGATGGGACATCCGGACGTAGGGTTTGGCATGACGGTACAGGATATGAACTGCGAGGATCTGGTGCCGCTTTATAACATTGCCAACGATATGGGGATGGAGTTTGCCACGGCGACACTGCATAATTCCTTTTATTTCCGCAAGACGGACAATAAGATTGATGATAAATACAAGGTGGCACAGAATTTTGAAAAGCTGATCAATGAGCTGTTAAAGAGCAATTCGCCCAAAAAGTGGTTCCGCGCTTACTTTAATCACGGACTGATCAATTACATCTACGGAAATAAGCGGCTTCTGCCCTGCGATATGTCAAAGAACGCCTTTTTTATCGATCCTTTCTGCGATGTGATTCCCTGTAACGGTATGGAGAAAAAAGCAGTGATGGGGAATCTCAGAACACAGTCCTGGGACGAGCTGTGGAACTCACCGCAGGCGGAGAAAGTAAGGGAATGCACGAGAAACTGCGACAGGAACTGCTGGATGATCGGCTCCGCGTCCCCCGCTATGCACAAGTATATCTGGGTGCCGGCGTGGTGGGTGATAAAACACAAATTCTTAAAGGGCGGGAAGTACAACCTATTAGAGAATAAATTTATGAAATGATGTAGAAATGCCAATCTACATCTCATGGAGAAAGTTATATGAAATTTCTGTATATCGCCCCGCGGTATCATACGAATCAGACGGATATCATGAAGGGGCTGACGTCACATGGACATGAGGTGCGTTTTATCAGCCACTACGCCGCATTGATCGAGGATTATTCCTGTGTGACACCCATTGTGCTGGGCTATTCCAAGTTATATGAGCTGATTGATTTTTTATATGTGAAGGTGATTCACAGAAAAGATCCGGAAGCCATTGTGTTTAAGATACAGCACGGCTTTCCTCCAATGCGAAAACTGAAGAAATTGATTTGTGAGTTTGCTCCCGATTTGGTCATTCTGCGGGAGCGTTCGATGTATTCCATGGCAGCATATCTGGTCTGTAAGCGCAAAGGGTATCCCTGCATCCTCTATAATCAGAACCCGCTGTGGTCAGAGCCTTTCAAAAAGGATATCGTGCACCGCGCCGTGAATCTGCTGTCACCGAAGATGCGCATGACGCCGGTGGTGGGGGAAAAAAAGCCGGGTACAGCCATCCGGGAAAATGATTATTTTGTGCCCTTTGTGGTCAATCCGCAGCGGGCGCCGCAGGAGAGAAGTTATTTTGAGGATGATACGGTACATATCCTCTGCATTGGCAAATATGAGATCAGAAAACACCACCTGATGCTGCTTGCGGCAGTGGAAAAGCTGCTGGAAAAGAGAAGCGGTGAGACAGGCGGACAGATTGGCGGCATCAGGGTGACCCTGGTCGGCGAAGCGACGAACCGTTTTCAGAAAGATTACTGTGAGCAGGTGAGGCAGTATGTCACGGAGCATCGGATGGAGAATATCGTCACGGTGAAGACAAATGTGCCTCGCAGTGAAATGGAGTCAGAGTATCTTGCGGCGGACGTCTATGTGATTCCGAGCACACGAGAGATGGCGTCCGTGTCACAGCTGGAAGCGATGAGTTACTCGCTGCCCGTGATCTGCAGTGATAAAAACGGAACCGCCTGCTATGTGGAGGACGGCGTGACGGGATATCTTTTCGGCGACTGCGATCAGGCGGATCTGGAGCAGAAACTTTTCGCGATGGTTTCCGACAGGGACGGGATGAAACGAATGGGAGCGGCAGGCTATCATGCCGTGGTGGAAAAGTATAACTTTGACCGATATTATGAAACGATCATGGAGATGCGGGAGAGACAATTATGCGGGAAAAACTAAAAAACGCTCTGGCAGCGATCGTCTGTTTCCTCTACGAAAAAGGCATCCTGCGAAACCGAATCAAGGTGCACACGATTGATGAGACAATCGATGAATTGCTGAACACGGAAAAGAGCATGGTGCGTTTTGGGGACGGGGAGATCGTGATGATAAAAGGCGTCGATCTGATGCTTCAGAAGGCTTCGCCGGAAATTGCGGATGGACTAAAGGAAATTCTCGCCTACCCGCACGACGATCTGATGGTGACGATTCCCGGCATTTTTAACGGGTTGTCGGATCACCACCCTGCCAGTCGGCAGTTTTGGCGCGATCACCTTCTTTTTTGCAGGAGAATCTACGAGACATACTGTAATCCGAACAGGGTGTATGGTACGACTTTTATCTCCCGCTGTTATTATTTTGCGAAGGACCGTACCCTGTGCGGCGGATGGTTTGCAAAAATCAGAAAAATATGGGAAAATAGAGATGTTGTTGTGGTGGAGGGCACAAGGACTCACAACGGCGTCGGCAATGATCTGCTCGCCGCCGCAAAAAGCGTCGAGCGCATTATCTGCCCGCCGAGCGATGCTTACAGTGCGATCCCCGCGATTTTGGAAGCCTGTACGGCGTATCCAAAGGACAGGCTCTTTCTTCTCTCGGCCGGCGTGGCGGCAAAGTTTTTGGCTGCGGAATTGTTTCGGCAGGGGTATCGGGTTTTGGATATCGGCAATCTGGATATGGAGTATGAGTGGTATGTGAGGCAGACCCCCGGTAAATGTAAGCTGGAAAAACATGAAATCGCAGGGGAAGAAGCGAACCGAAATGCTGCGCTTAACGATGAGGCGTATGCGCTGTATTTGGAGCAGGTGAAAGTGTGGCTGTGAGGGAAAAGGGACATGATAGACAGTAAGGAAACGTACAGACGCTATCTGGAACAGGACAGGCTCGCGATGGGACGGCAAAACGATCGGCGTCCCCGTCTTTTCGGAGATGAGATCTGGAAGTTTGAAATCCTGCTGCGCAAGGTGGAATACGACCTGAACTGCAGACACGGACTTTCAGCGTTTGTTGTAGGGAAGTATCATAAATTTCGATTTCACCGCCTCTGCGTGCGGCTGGGCTTTACGATTCCCCCCAATGTATTCGGGGAAGGGCTGGCAATCGCGCATTACGGAACTATTGTTGTGCACGGAAACGCGAGGGCAGGGAAAAACTGCCGCTTACAGGAAGGCGTGAACATCGGCGCTACAAACGGCAGTCATGAGGCGGCGGTCATTGGCGACAACTGCTTTTTGGGAAGCGGCGCCAAGGTGATCGGTGCGGTTCACATTGCGGATGATGTGGCAGTGGGTGCAAATGCCGTGGTAACAAAGGATATCACGGAACCCGGCACCACATGGGCGGGCGTGCCCGCAAGAAAGATCAGCGACAACGATTCTCATGCGAATCTGTGTCAGGCGCTCTTTCGGGATTGACAGCAGAGGAGCGCGGCTGTGGCAGAAAAAGAAAAAGGATGGTCGGCGTATGCGCAAGGCGGGAGAACAAAAGCAGGATTCCCTGTTTCATAAGCTTGGATATATTTTTGATCAGAGAGATAAATGGAAGCTTGCGTTCCTGATGGGCGCGATTGTGGTCGGGAGTTTTTTGGAGCTTCTCGCCGTTGTTGTCTTTATGCCTTTTATCAACGTTTTGCAGGATCAAAGTTCGATTTGGAAGACAAAGTCTATTAAGTTTGTTTATGATCTGTTTGGGTTTCATTCCGCGAAAGAATTTATGATAGGCTTAACGGCGGGCATCATCCTGATTTACATTGTTAAAAATATCTATCTGATTCTGGAAAAGGATTACATTTTCCGCTTTTCTTACAATATGCAGAGAAAGCTTTCCACAAGGCTGTTATCGGCATATATGAAGGAGCCCTATACCTTTCACTTAAATAATAACATTGCGGTCATGCAGAGAAGCCTGCATGAGGATACCTCCCGTTTTATGCAGGTTATCCTCTATTCCCTGGAGCTGGTGGCGGAGCTTGTGGTCTGTGCCGTTTTAGTCATCTATCTGTTGACCATCAGTAAATCCATCACCATCATTGTGTTGGCTTTTCTGGCAGTTTTTGTCGGCGGGTTCCTGCTATTTACCAGAAAGTACAGCCGCAGGCTGGGATTGGAAAACCAGGGTTACGGCGGTAAGATTTTTCAATGGATGAACCAGGCGCTGGGCGGGATCAAGGAGATTAAGATCCTGGAACGCGAATCCTATTTTACCGAAGAATTTGAAGCCTATTGGAAAAAGTACGCCAGAGGATTAAGAGTTGCCAGGACGATTTCCATCCTGCCCAAATATACGGTGGAGGCCGTTTCCATGACGGGACTTTTGGTTGCCGTGATCGTGAAGCTTCTTTTCGGGGAGGCGGATATGTTCTATTTCATTGCACAGTTGGGATCTTTTGCGGTGGCAGCCATGCGCCTGATGCCCAGTATGGGGCGCATCAATGAACACGCCTCGAATATGCTTTACGCCCTCCCTTCCGTGGAACTGATTTATCACGCGTTGGTGGAGGTAGAGGAATCGGATGAGGTAACAGAGCAGGAGATCGTTGAGAAAGACTGGAGACTGCGGGAAGGAATCTTTGTGCAGGATGTCTCCTACCACTATCCGGATACGGAGGAGTGGGTGCTGCAGAATGTGAATTTTACGATTCCGAAAGGGACATCGGTTGCCTTTGTGGGTTCCACGGGTTCCGGAAAGACCACGATGGTGGATTTGATCTTAGGGCTGCTTACCCCTCAGAAAGGTATGATTCTGGCGGATCGGATCAATGTCCACGAAAAATCAAAGACATTCCATGCACAGGTGGGATATATCCCCCAGACGATTTATCTTTCGGATGATACGATCCGCAATAATATTGCCTTTGGCGTGCGGCAGGAGCAGATTGATGAGCAGGCGGTACTGCAGGCGGTGGAAAAGGCACAGCTCACAGACTTTATCAACAGTCTGCCTCTCGGACTGGATACGATTGTAGGTGACAGAGGTGTCAGATTATCCGGAGGACAGAAGCAGAGGATCGGTATCGCCAGAGCCCTTTATCACGACCCGGAAATTCTGGTGCTGGACGAGGCGACCTCCGCTTTGGATAATGAGACGGAGGCGGCAGTGATGGAGGCGATCGAGAACCTGCACGGAATGAAGACGATGATCATCATTGCGCACAGGCTGACGACCATCCGCAATGTGGACAGGATCTATGAAGTGACAGATGGCAGAGTGGTGTCGAAACGCAAGGAGGATGTGCTTTGAGGGAAAAACAAAAAGCGATGATTGGGATGGTGCTTTTTTATCTCCCGTTTCATATTTTTTTATCGCCGACTTATTGGGATGACGCAAAGTATGCACAGGTTTTGGAGCAGTATCAGTATGATCTGATTCGCTATACGGCGAGGCGTTACAGCATATGGTCCTCGCGGATCACGATCGAATTGCTGCTGCCCTTTTTGACGACGTTTCCGACTTATATCTGGAAGATACTTAATCTGCTTATGTTGATTCTTCTGTATTACGATCTGACATGGCTGACGGAGAATGTGTTTGGACTTCGGGATAAGAAACAGTACCGCATGACGGCGATTCTGCTTTGTGCCTTTCCTTTTTCCATTATGGCGCAGACGGGATGGATTGCCACAACTACGAATTATCTTTGGGTCCTTGCGCTGGGGGGTTACGCCATTACCAGAATGCTGAAAGCCGCATGGCTGGGGCAGCGTCTGAGAGGCTTAGAAGTTCTTTGCGCGGCATTGGCCGTGATCTACAGTGCGAGTTTTGAATCCATGGCTGCGATTCTGTTTCTGATCGGCGCATGGCTGTTTGTTTTTTGTACAAAAGAGAAAAAGGGATATCCCGCGGTGTTGTGGGTCTGTCAGATTTTAACGATGCTTTTTCTGGTGTATATCCTGTGTTGCCCGGGAAACCGTGTGCGGCCGATTCAGGATGCAGAAACCTGGATGCCGGAGTTCTTTTCGCTTTCTTTTTTGGATAAACTGCGTATGGGGATTTTGTCTTCCTATATGCATTTTGTATCGCTGCCAAGTCCGATTTTCTTCATCTTGAATGTGCTGTTGTTTTTTGTGTATCGGGGCGAAAGCGCGTGGCGGCGTCTCCTGGCGGCGCTTCCTGTGCTTACGGATGTGATGTGGACGGGATATTTTATGCTGAATTACCTAATGGGATGGCGTACGTTCACTTACCAGACGCCTGTGCCGCTGCCCGAAACATGGGGAGAACGGATGGAACAGGGGCTGCTGCTTTTGACTGTAGTCGTTTGGTTTTGTGTCCTGTTCTACACCCTGTTTTATAAGGTGAAGGCACAAGCAAAAGCGGCGGCGGTCGTTTTGCTGCTTAGTTGTCTTCCCGAGATTGCGGTGGGACTTACGCCCACGGTGATCGCCTCCATCCTGCGTACCATGATTTATCTCTATATGGCGTTGATTTTGTTGGTGGCAGTCTTGATGGAGAAGCAGGAGGAGATCCTTACGCGCGGCAGCGTCCGCTTTTGTCAGCTTTGTATGGCGGCGGGTGTCCTGATGAATGCCTGTCAGATCGCACGGCATATCATGCTCTACGGATAATTCCGGATATGGGGCGTGCGAATGGGAGCGGAATTTTTTGACTGCGAATGCGGAAGGAAATGAAGGACAGAGAGATGCTTGACATTGCAGTGGATTTACTGTGGCTCCGTCCCAGAAAAGTGGGCGGCACGGAATTTTATATTCGAAACTTGCTGGACGGTTTTTTGCGGTTGGAGCAGCCTTTTCATCTTACGCTTCTGGTGTCAAAGGATAACTGTGAGAGCTTTCGCCGGTATGCAGAAGATAAACGGATCGAACTGTTGGAGACGGGCGTGGTTTCCGCCAATATCGCAGGAAGGATTTTGTGGCAGTTTTTTTGTCAGAATCGTTTTCTGCGCAGGCACGGCATCCGCAAATGTTTCACACCGGTATATTGCAGGACGCTCCTAAACGGGGGTATCACCTACGTGAACGTGATTCACGACCTGCAGGCGGCACATTATCCGGAGTATCATCCTTTTCATGAGATTGCCTATTCAAAGCTGTGCTGGTGGCTGGCGGCGCGTTTTTCCCGGCATATCGTGGCGATATCGGAATGGGTACGGAAAGATGTCATCAACAGATATCACGTGAAGGAAGATAAGATCACGACGATCTATAATCCGATCACGGTAGATTTGAAGGAAGAAGCTCCGCTCGCGGAACTGGAGAAAAAATATCGGATACGGGATAAGGAGTATTATTACACGGTTTCGCAAATGATTCCCCATAAGAATCTGGATACGGCGATTGAAGTTATGAGACAGATCAGGGAACAAAAGATCGATCTGCCGTGCAGGCTGTTGATCTCGGGCGTAAACGGGGAAAGCAGAGAGAAACTGCAAAGACAGATTCGGGAAAAGGGACTTGAGGAAGAGGTAACATTGACGGGATTTGTGGAGACGGCGGAACGCAATGCGCTTTACCGACATTGTAAGGCATTTCTTTTCCCAAGTGTGTTTGAAGGCTTCGGGATGCCGCCGATCGAAGCGATGCTGTTCGGGAGTGTTGTCATTACCACAGACCGGGCATGTATTCCCGAGGTAACACAGGGCAAGGCAAATTATGTTGCCGATCCGTACGATGCACAGGAGTGGATCCGCGTCATGCAGGCGCCTGTGAATCGGATTGCCGAAATGGATTTTTCTGTCTATGATCAGATGAAACTAACAGAAACGTATTACAAACTCTTGTCGCAAACTTTAACATGACCGATTTGCGGAATGATCATGGGACGGCGGATAGGAATGGATTGCGTATGAAAATTGCAGTCATTTTGGTAAACTATAACGGAAAACAGTATAATGAGGCGTGTATCGACTCCATTCTGTCGGGAGCAGGTGCACTGACGCTGAAAATTTTCGTGGTGGACAATGCTTCTGCAGATGATTCGGTGCAAATTTTGCAAAAGCGTTACGATGGGGAGGAGCGGGTGCAGATCGCGCTGCTTGATAAAAACTACGGATTCTCCCATGCGAATAACGAAGGAATCCGCCTTGCCGCACGGTGGGGAGCGGAGGCGGTGCTGCTCCTTAACAATGACACGGAGGTCGAGCCGGACATGATCTCAGAACTTGCACAGTGTGCCAAACGTCATCCCGGCTGTGTGATTGCACCGAAGATCCGTTACAGCGATGCGCGGGATCGTATCTGGTCGGCAGGCGGACAGTTTTCGAGGGTGATTAAAAAAGCAAGGCATATCGGTTTGGATGAGAACGACGTGGGGCAGTATGATGAAGAACGGGAGATTTCTTTCGCTACGGGATGCTGCCTGTGGCTTCCGCGAGAGGTGATCCGGGAGGCGGGGCTGCTGGATACACGCTTTTTTCTTTACTATGAAGATACCGAGTACAGCCTTCGCCTGCATAAGCAGGGCATAGCGATCTACTACTGTCCGAAGGCGGTGCTTTATCATAAGGTCGGAGCGAGTTCCAAGGGGGCGGACAGCCCGCTGTGCGCATACTATATCGCGCGTAACTGGCTGCTTTGTAATCGGCTGCATTTGCAGGGCAGATATCCGCTTTTTCTGCTCTATTATGGGATAAACAGAGCGGCGTGCTGTGTGTTATGGCTGTTTTGCGGGAAACGGGAGCTGGTACGGGCAACCCGGAGAGGGATTCGGGATCACAGAAAAAGAAAGTACGGCAGGACGGCGTATTACGGATAAACCGGCAGATTGGTGAAGGGTGAAGGAGGATATGCGGATGTGTATAAAGGAGCGGATGGCACAATGGGAGAAAAGACAGAAAGATACCCTGTTTTATCTGTCTCTGTTCGTGCTTGCGCTCCTCATTTTTTTGTTGGTCGGATCGAGGGAGCCGGTGCTGTTTGACGACAGCGGATCTTATATGAGCCTTCAGCGAATGGAAGGGATTATGCCGGTTTATCCTTTGTTTCTCTTTGTGAATCAATGGATATTCGGCAATGATGGCTATCTGCAGGTTGTTATTGTCGAACAGGCGCTGTTGGCGGCGGTTTGTATCCTTTTATTTGTCAGAGAAATCAAGAAGCAGTTTTCCATGCAATATTGGGAGGGGTATCTGCTCTTTTTTCTGTCGCTGCTTTCCTATACGACAGAAATGCCGCAGGCAATGATCACGCAGACCATACTTACGGAAGGTCTGGCGTTTTCTCTGTATTATCTGCTGGTAATTCTGTTTCTGCGGGCAGTCTGGAGAAAAAGTTATCCAATCCTCGCGGGTTCGTTTGCAATGGTTTTTTTGCTAACCATGCTGCGTTCACAGCAGCAGATCCTTTTTGGTGTGTGCGGCATTTTGTTTTTGTATTTGACATGGAATAAAAGCGGCGGGCGGGTAAAAAAGTGGATTGGCTTTTTGACGGGCCTGGCGGGGTGCGTGCTGATTGGCGTGCTGGGGATATCGCTGACCGCGACGACCTTGTATCGATATAATACCTTGATTGACGAAAACAGCAAGGTGAAAACATTTATCATGAAGGTGCAGGAGCCGGAGCGCTATCGGGAATGGATGGCAGATCGGGCGGACGGACAGGCTTTGAAAAAGGAAGGGGAGAAAGCGCCGCAGGAAAAACAGGAGGAAGCCTCTCAGGGAAGTCCGATTTTTTACGGCCAGTACACTTCGCTTATTTTTTCGAGAGGGATGTATGAGGCGGATGAAGAGGATGTGCAGCTGTTTCAGGACGATGTGATTCGGGGGCTGTATCAGGCTCTGTATGCTGCCGTGGATGAAAAAGAACAGCGTTATGTCTACGCGGAAAAAGGATTGTGGATGTGGAAAGATATTGTGGGCGGAATCGGGAGTGTAGGAAGGACGGCTCTGTTTGTCGGTGCGGATTACTATCGGGACTATGACGGAGATGATTACAATTCCCTTTGGAACAGCAGTTTACAAACGATAGGGATCGCGCTGATCAAAAAGCACTTTGGCAGATTTTTATACCACACGGTGATGATGCTTCCGCAGGCGTTTATCTGTACGGTTTTCTTTCAGATCAAGCCCATCTATCTGCTGTGTCATCTCGTCACGCTGTTTTTGTATTTGTCGGCGCTTGCGCTGATGATATGGGGATATGCGGATCGAAAAGTTTCCAATCAGGGAGCGGAATTTATGGCGTTTGTACTGGGAAGCAACTTGGTTATGATCGTGATCATATCTATCGTGTTTTTCGGGCAGCAACGGTATTTGGTATATAATTTCGGTGTTTTTTATATGGCGTATTATGTACTTTTGCGGGAGCTATGGAACTGTCGTCTGCGAGCTGCGGTGATGGAACGGCGGCTGAAAAAAGGCGAGTAAATATAGACGGTCTGAAGGATGCAAGGGGATTTCAAATGGAACGAAAAGAAAAGATATTGATCATCATACCGGCCTACAATGAGGCGGAAAATATCGTGCATGTGGTCAGCCATATGTTGGAACAGGCGCCGCAGTACGATTATCTGGTGATAAACGATGGTTCCACGGACGATACCTTAAGGTTATGCCGCGGGAATCAATTCCGTTATCTTGATCTGCCGATCAATATGGGGATTGGCGGCGCGGTGCAGGCGGGATATATCTATGCCGGAAAGAACGGCTATGATATCGCCGTACAGATGGATGGGGACGGACAGCATGATATTGCTTATTTGGAAAAACTGCTGGAACCGATCAGACAAGGGGAGGCGGACGTAACCATCGGTTCCCGTTTTCTGCAAAAGGAAGGCTTTCAGAGCTCTGTAAGCCGCAGGACAGGGATCAATATCTTAAGTTTCCTCATTTTGGTTACGACAGGGAAGCGTATCAAGGATGTGACCAGCGGGTATCGGGCGGTGAACAGAAGATTTATCGAGATTTACAGCAAGGATTACCCAATGGATTATCCGGAACCCGAGGCAATCGTGGCTGCAATCATGCACCGTGGAAAAGTGAAAGAGGTTCCGGTACAGATGCGGGCACGAGAGGGCGGCACGAGTTCTATCACCTTTAAGAAATCCATTTATTACATGATCAAGGTTACGTTGGCAATCTTAATCTGCCGTATGAGTTATGGAGTGCGGAGGACAAAGAGAGAGGCCGGTGTTGGGAGGAAAAATGAGCAGCATGAGGAGAGTTAAGGCAGGGAATGCTGTCGTAGAAAGCCTGGCTTTGGCGGTAGTGATTGCTCTGGTATGGGGAAGCGTGTGCGTGACTAAGAAAGTATGGCCTTTTGGATCAATGGTCATAGATATTGGGGATATGGCGGAACAGTGCGTTCCGATGTATACCCATTTGTGGGATGTGCTTCATGGACAAAAATCGCTGCTCTTTGATTGGAGTACAGGCTGCGGTAATAATATGGCGGGGGTTGTACTGCATTTCGGATCGATCAGTCCTTTTAATATTTTTTCCTTTTTATCCCACGGTCAGCGATAGAAATATCGATGTCGGTTTTTATATTGATCAAGTTAGTGGCAGCGGGAATGACCATGAAAATACTTCTTAAAAAATGGATTCCCGGCCTTTCGGAGGTGATGCGGGTTGCTTTCAGTCTGCTCTATGTTTTTTGCGCTTTTAACATGCAGTATTATTATGCGGTTATGTGGCTGGATGTTTCCTGCATGTTTCCGTTGGTTATGTATGGATATTTTCTTTTGATGAAGGAAAAGAAAAGGATACCCTACATTATTTTCCTGTCCGTGACCTGCATGATGAGTTTTCAGCACACATATATGCTCATTCTCATGCTGCTGATACTGACAGGGATTTTACCTTTGCTTGCAAAAGAAAAATATACCGGTAATCTGCTGCGTTTATTGACGGCTACGTTGACGGCGATGATGATCAGCGCGTGGATCTGGCTGCCCGGAGCGGTACAGATATTAGACTCTTCCCGTAAAGAAGGCAGTCTGAGCCTGATGGGGATATATCATTCCGTTTGGATATTTTATACGGCGAAATGGATGAAATTGCTTAATTTAGGGATCCCTTTGGCGTTTGTGTCGGCATGTGCCGTAAAACATTATAAGGAAAAATTCGTCGGATTCTTTGTAACGGTTATTATGGCACTATGTATTCCCATAGGTGTGGAAAGTACAAATATGTTATGGCATGGCGGTTCGTATATGGGATATACCATGCGCTTTTCCTATATGATTGCCTTTTGGGTTCTGATCGCAGGGGCCTATATGTATGATGTCGGATACCGGGAGAAATGCCATGATGGAAACAGGCGCGGTGCAGCGTGCATGGTCGGAGCGCTGTTGGTTATGGCAGCGACCATGATGCAGTATCTGTTATTAAAAGAAGATACGACTGTGTATAAGGAAACGGTTCCCGCTGCTATGATAATATTGATCGTTGGTGTTACATGGTTGGGTGGTCGGCTGCTGCTAAATGGTAGGAAAGAGATCTTGGAAAAGTGTTTTCTGGCGCTTGTAATCCTCCAGATTCTGTCATTGGCACATGTCTCTGTATTGATATCAGGAGAAAAGGGAAGTACCGTTTCGGCAATGTGCAATGATGTGGCAAAAAGGGAAAGAAAATCGGAGCCGCTTAGCAGGCTCAAGAATCCGGATGGCAGACTTAGCCATAATTATCCGCTGATCATGCGTAAAAATGCGGCTTCGTGCTATCTGGCAGCCAGCAGCAAAAGACAACTGGACGGTATGTCGGATTTGGGATACGCGCACGTGGGATATCGGATGAGCAGTTATGGAGGCACCATTTTTTCGGATGCGCTGCTTGGCATGAATGAAGCGGTCAGCAGAGAGGCTGTTAACGCGAGATTGTATCAATATCAGGATCATAGTGGTGATTATTGTTTTTATCAAAATATCTATAAATATAAAGGGAGGGGGGTAAAAATTAAAAATGCGCAAACACTCGCCGTGAACAGGGAAGGGAATCCGTTTGCGGTTCAGAATCAGATCGCGGCGGTATTGCTGGGAAGGGAATTGTTCGATGTTGCCGCGGGAACCGGAAATGAAATGGATATCGCAATTGGTGAGGAGAGTGTATTATATTTCTATGCAGAGCATGGGGAGAAGATTGAAGAAGTGATCGTAACGGATTCTTCCAACAAAGAAACAGTTACCTATGCGCTGCCGGCGAGCGGCTGGAAAAACGGTATTTTGGAATTGGGGAACTGGAAAGATGCTTCTCTTACGATACAGGTTGTGGCAGAGGAACCGCTTGGAAAGATATTCTGTGCCGTTCTGAACCTGCAAGATTTTTTGCGGTATGAACCTTCCTATTTTGATACATTTTCCGTAAATGGGCGGTCAAATGCATTGGAGATCGTATTGAATGGGGCGGAGGGAGATGATAGTCTGTTTTTACCGCTGTATCGGGACGAGGGCTGGAAATGTACCGTGAATGGCTTTGATACGGAAATAAAAGAGTTTGCGGGATTTCTGATGGAAATTCCTTTACAGAAGGGAAGAAATGAAATAGAATTGACATTTATACCGCGGGGATTTATGTTAGGGGTATGTATTACATTAACGGGTATCGTATTGCTGATTGCAGGATTTCGATATTCTGTACAAAAAGAACGAGAGACGATCAATAAGCTGCTTTTGGTCTCAGACGAAGCGGTATTCGTTGGAATAATAGTCATGTTTTATGTGCTGCCGCTTGTTTTTCTTTTCAAAGAACTGATCAGAAGCGTTTTACAACGTTAATGTGAAATCGTATTGGTTTGACGGGGCAGACTGACGTTACGGCGCATGCCGTAAATAAAGAGGAAAAGGGAGTGAACAGAAATGATACCTGCTACACTGAGGGTTACGCTCATCGCTGCGGTAATCTGTTACTTTATTATTATCTTATACTTTCTGAAACAAAAAGCGCTCAATCTGAAATACACGCTGCTGTGGATCGTGGCAGGTCTTGTGATGGGGATTTTGGTGATCGTACCGGAATTGCTGGTATTTTGCATTCATATCTTTGGCATTCAGGATAATATGAATGGTCTGTTCCTCTTTGCGATCGGTTTTATCATCATGATTCTCCTGTCCCTGACTTCGATTGCTTCGAGACAAAACCGCAAAATCAGGACGTTGACGCAGGAACTCAGTATTTTGGATAAAAAGGTGCGGGAACTGGAAGAAAAAGCGGCGGTTGAGGAGGAGTCGGGAAAGGAAGAGACGGGAAGGATATGCTAGGGTAAAGTTTTTGTA
>DETS01000088.1 GCA_002361735.1 Lachnospiraceae bacterium UBA3282
CTACAAAAACTTTACCCTAGCCATACAGTTACGTATATTTTGCGAAAACACTTGTTCGATGCCACTATATCTGGTATACTGAAAAATATGGATGAGAACGCATTTGAACGTGCAAAATGTAAAGTGTTATTAAAACAGCATGATCCCCACGGTTTTGGTACCCTGCAGGAAAAGACGGTCCATGCGGTGATGAAACTCTACTATGAGCCGAATGAGGATTATCATGAGGTGCCGGTGGAGGGATTTATCGCGGATATCTACAAAGAAGGGCGCATCATTGAGATCCAGAACGGGCACTTTGAGAACCTGAGACCGAAACTGGCGGCATTTCTGCCTCTGTATCAGGTAACGGTAGTGTACCCGATTCCCCGTATGAAGTGGGTTCTGTGGATGGATGAAACGACAGGAGAGCTTTCCGAACGTCATAAGTCTCCCGTAAAGGGCAGTATCTACCATGCGTTTCCGGAATTATACCGTATTAAGGCGTTTTTGAAAGATCCCAACCTGAAGCTGATCTTTCCGCTGATCGATATGGACGAGTACCGGCTCCTAAACGGCTGGAGTAAAAATCGAAAACGCGGTTCCTCGCGCTATGACAGAATGCCGCTTTCCCTGGAAGAGGAGATCGTGATCGAGCGCGCGGAGGACTTTATGCAGGTCATTCCCTGCGAGTTAAACGATGCTTTTACGCTAAAGGAATTTGCGGCGGCGGCAAAGATCCATCGTGATCTTGCAGGATCGGTGGTGCCCGTTTTGCGGGAGCTTGGATTGATTGAGCGCATCGGTAAGCGGGGACGGGAGTATCTGTATGAAATCGTAGAAAACGGATAAGCAGTTTTTGCGTGGAAATGTGCGCATCGGAACTACATGATATGGTATTTACCCTTTGCAAATGTACAAAATGTATGGTATACTACGCATGTTAAATTGCGAAAATTGGAAAAAAAGCGTTTTTTGAACTATATGACAGTCGATTGGCAGTCAAAAAGCAAAATGAGGTTAACATAATATGGCTAAGACAGATACTAACACATACGACGCCTCCAGTATTCATGTTCTGGAGGGATTGGAAGCAGTGCGGGTACGCCCCGGTATGTACATTGGCAGTGTATCCACGAAAGGTTTGAATCATCTGATTTATGAGATCATGGACAATGCTGTGGACGAACATCTGGCAGGTTTTTGCAGTACCATCAGGGTGACGCTTGAGGCGGACGGTTCCGCCACCGTTTCGGATAACGGACGCGGCATTCCCGTAGGGATGCACGAAAAAGGCATCAGCGCGGAGCGGCTGGTATTTACGACGCTCCATGCGGGCGGTAAATTTGACAATGACGCCTACAAGACCAGCGGCGGACTCCACGGTGTGGGTTCCTCGGTGGTAAACGCTCTGTCCACGTATCTGCATGTGACGGTAAAGACCGGCGGGCAGATTTATGAGGATCACTATGAGCGCGGCATTCCCACGCTGGAATTAAAAGACGGGCTGCTTCCCGTAGTCGGAAAGACGAGGGAATCCGGCACCACCATCAATTTCCTGCCGGACGATACGATTTTCGATAAGACACGCTTTAAGGAGGATGAGGTCAAGAGCCGCCTCCATGAGACCGCTTACCTAAATCCGGAACTTACCATTATTTACGAGGATAAGAGAGGGGCGGAAATCGAGCATATCGAATACCATGAGCCTGAGGGCATCGTCGGCTTCATCAAGGATATCAACAAGAGCCGCGAGGCAGTCTGTGATGTAATCTATTTCAAAGGCGAAGCGGAGGGAATCACCGTGGAGTGCGCTTTCCAATATGTGAATGAGTTCCACGAGAATGTGCTTGGTTTTTGTAATAATATCTATAACGCCGAGGGCGGTACACATCTGACAGGGTTTAAGACCATGTTTACAAATGTCATTAACACCTACGCCAGAGGCTTAAACATCTTAAAGGAAAAGGATGTGAACTTTACCGGCGCGGACGTGCGAAACGGTATGACGGCGGTCGTTTCCATCAAACACCCCGATCCCCGTTTTGAAGGGCAGACGAAGACGAAACTGGATAATCAGGACGCGGCGAAGGTGGTCAGCAAGGTGACGGGCGACGAGATCGTGCGTTTCTTTGACCGCAATCTGGAAACTTTAAAAAGTATCATCGGCTGTGCGGAAAAAGCGGCAAAGATCCGCAAGACAGAGGAGAAGGCAAAGACCAACCTCCTCACCAAACAGAAGTTTTCTTTTGATACCAACGGGAAACTGGCAAACTGCGAGTCGAAGGACGCCTCTAAATGTGAAATCTTCATCGTGGAGGGTGACTCTGCGGGCGGCAGTGCGAAAACAGCCAGAAACCGCATGTATCAGGCGATCCTGCCAATCCGCGGTAAGATTCTGAATGTGGAGAAGGCAAGTATCGACAAAGTGCTGGCAAACGTCGAGATCAAGACCATGATCAACGCCTTCGGCTGCGGGTTTTCGGAAGGCTACGGCAACGATTTTGATATTTCCAAGCTGCGCTATGACAAGATCATTATCATGGCGGATGCGGACGTGGACGGCGCCCATATCTCCACACTGCTGCTCACCCTGTTTTACCGCTTCATGCCAGAACTGATCTACGAGGGACATGTCTATATCGCTATGCCGCCCCTCTATAAAGCTATGCCGTCAAAAGGTGCGGAGGAATATCTCTACGACGATAAAGCTTTGGAAAAATACAGGAAACGGCACAAAGGTCCTTTCACCTTACAGAGATATAAGGGGCTGGGTGAAATGGATGCCGAACAGCTTTGGGAGACGACCCTTGATCCCGACGCCAGAATGCTAAAACTGGTGGAGATCGAGGACGCCCGCATGGCGAGCGAAGTGACGGAGATGCTGATGGGCACGGAGGTGCCGCCCAGAAAGGCGTTTATCTACAAGAACGCGCAGGAGGCGGAGCTGGACATTTGAGTATGCGCTTATGCTCTGATGCAGGGCAGGAAGTAGAGGGACGGGAATGATTTCCCGAAAAGCGAGTATAAGAGAGAGAATAAAAAATGGACGACAGAATTATAAAAACGGAATACTCCGAGGTGATGCAGAAATCCTATATCGACTACGCCATGAGCGTCATTATCGCGAGGGCGCTGCCGGACGCGAGGGACGGCTTGAAACCGGTGCAGCGGCGTACGCTCTACGATATGCACGAACTGGGCATCCGCTATGACAGGCCCTACCGCAAATCGGCGCGTATCGTGGGCGATACCATGGGTAAATACCACCCTCACGGCGACAGCTCCATCTACGAGGCTTTGGTGGTGATGTCTCAGGATTTCAAGAAAGGACTGCCTCTGATCGACGGCCACGGCAATTTCGGCAATATCGAGGGCGACGGCGCGGCGGCAATGCGTTATACCGAGGCGCGTCTTCAGCAGATCACGCAGGAAGCTTTCTTGGCAGATTTGGACAAGGATGTGGTGGATTTTATTCCCAATTTTGATGAGACGGAGAAGGAACCGAGCGTACTGCCCGTAAAGATTCCCAATCTTTTGGTAAATGGCTCAGAGGGTATCGCCGTCGGTATGGCAACGAACATTCCGCCCCATAATCTGGCGGAGGTGATCGACGCCACCAAAGCCTATATGTTGGATGAAAATATTACCACCAGGGAATTGATGCGCTATGTGAAAGGGCCTGATTTCCCCACGGGAGGCATCGTCATCAACCAGGACGAACTGCCGGACATTTACGAAACGGGGATGGGAAAGATCAAGCTGCGGGGCAAAGTGGAGGTAGAGAAAGCCAAGGGCGGCAAGACCAATCTGGTCATCACCGAGATCCCCTACACCATGATCGGCGCAAATATCGGCAAATTCCTGATGGATGTGGCAGCTCTCGCGGAGACGAAAAAGACACAGGATATCGTGGATATCACGAACCAGTCCTCCAAAGAAGGCATTCGCATCGTCATTGAACTGCGAAAGGATGCCGATATCGAAAATTTCAAGAACCTGCTCTACAAAAAGACCCGGCTGGAAGATACGTTTGGCGTCAACATGCTTGCCATCTCAGACGGCCGCCCGGAAACCATGGGGCTTAAGGCAATCATTCGGGAGAGCGTCAACTTCCAGTATGAGGTGGCGGCAAGAAAATATAAGAATCTGCTGGAAAAGGAGTTGGAGCGCAAGGAAATTCAGGAAGGGCTGATCAAAGCCTGCAATGTGATCGACCTGATCATCGAAATCCTGCGGGGCTCTAAGGACCGCGCCATGGCGAAGGCCTGCCTGGTTGAAGGAAAGGTTGACGGCATCAAATTTAAGTCCAGAGAATCCAAGGTGATGGCGGCGCAGTTACAGTTTACCGAAAAACAGGCAAACGCGATCTTAGAGATGCGTCTCTATAAGTTGATCGGGCTGGAAATCGAAGCGCTGATTGAGGAACACGAGGATACGCTTGCCAATATTTACCGCTATGAAGACATTCTTGCCCGCAGAGATTCCATGGCACAGGTCATCATCAATGAACTGGAGGAAATCAAGGAAAAATATAAGCGCAAAAGGCGCACGCAGATCACCAATGCCGAAGAAGCGGTGTATGTGGAGAAGCAGGTTGAAGAGATGGATATTGTCTTCTTGATGGATCGCTTCGGTTATGCAAAGACGATCGACACCGCTACTTACGAGCGCAATAAGGAGGCGGCGGACGCGGAGAACCGTTTTGCCTTTGCCTGCAAAAACACGGGCAAAGTCTGCCTTTTTACCAACACAGGTCAGCTTCATACCGTAAAAGCCATGGATCTGCCGTTTGGTAAATTCCGTGATAAAGGCGTGCCGATCGACAATGTGAGTAATTATGATTCCGCGAAAGAATCCATTGTCTTTGCGGCAAGCCAGAGTGACTTAAATCTTTACCGTGTGATTTTTGCCACGAAACAGGCGATGCTGAAAGTAGTAGACGGCGGTGAATTTGACGTGGCGAAACGCACCGTGGCGGCGACAAAACTTGCGGATGGCGACGAAGTCGTGAGCGTGGTTGCCTTTAAGGAACAGCGTAACATCATTTTACAGACAAAGGGCGGCTATTTCCTGCGTTTCCCCGTAGAAGAAATTCCTGAGAAGAAAAAGGGCGCCATCGGCGTGCGGGGCATGAAACTTTCCGCTTCCGACGAAATCGAGGCTGTTTATTATTCACAGAATGCTGTCGAGCAGAGTATCGAATACGGAGACAGAACGTTGGAGTTAAATAAGATTAAGCTCGGACATCGAGACAGTAAAGGTGTAAAGATCAGGGTATAAATGTGCGTCAGTGCTCAGAACGGCGCAAAAAGGAGTATGTGCATGAGAGTAATAGCGGGAACAGCGAGAAGCCTGCGCTTAAAAACCCCGGAGGGAATGGATACCAGACCCACTACCGATCGGATCAAAGAAACCCTTTTTAATATGCTGCAGCCGTACTTGCCTGACGCGGTGTTTGTAGATTTGTTTGCGGGAAGCGGCGGCATTGGTATCGAGGCGTTAAGCCGCGGCGCAAGGCATGCTTATTTTGCGGAAAACGAAAAAAAGGCTCTGTCCTGTATTCGGGAAAATCTGCAGTTCACGCATCTGGCGGATCGGGCAACCATCCTGCAGACGGACGCAGTGAGCGCCCTTTACAGCGTCCATGAGAAGGAAGCAGACATTATCTTTATGGACCCCCCTTACGATCAAGGTCATGAGGAGCGGGTATTGCAGGCGCTCCCCGGTCTTCCTTTTGTAACAGAAAATACGCTGATCGTAATCGAAACCTCATTAAAGACAGATTTATCTTACTTGGAAGAATTGGGTTTTTTATTGGAAAAAGAGAAGGTATATAAGACGAATCGGCATGTTTTTTGTCGAAAAAGGTAGCTTCCCGCAGTTTTTTCTTAAAAAATCAAAAAAAAGTAAAGACATTTCGACAAAAGTGTTTTAATATGGTATCATAAATTTTAGTCGTGTGACATCATTTCCCTGATATTGAAAAAAATGGCGAGGGCTTCCCATGAAGGCAGCAATTTACCCGGGCAGTTTTGATCCGGTGACTTACGGGCATCTGGATATCATCAAACGTGCTTCTGATATTTTTGACAAACTGACTGTAAGTGTCTTAAATAATAAAACAAAGACTCCATTGTTTTCTGTGGAAGAACGTGTTAAAATGTTAGAAGAAGCGACCAAAGATATGCCAAATGTGACGATTGATTCTTTCAGCGGTCTGTTGATTGATTATGCCGCCAGAAAAGATATCCATGTGGCAATCAGGGGTCTGCGCGCAATCACTGATTTTGAATATGAGCTGCAGATCGCACAGACAAACCGTAAGTTTTCCGCGGGAAAGCTGGATACGGTGTTTTTGACGACCAGCCTCGAATACGCATACCTCAGTTCCTCCACAGTCAAGGAAATTGCCAGCTTTAACGGTGATATCTCAGAATGTGTGCCTGACTTTGTGGCGGAGAGGATTTATGAAAAATTCAGAGATTAAGAGATAGGAGTAAGCATGAGCAGCAGAATTGAACAACTGATCGACGAGATTGAGGATTATATCGACGGCTGTAAATTTCAGCCCCTCTCCAAGACCAATATCATCGTGAATAAAGAGGAGATTGATGAACTTTTGCGGGAGCTTCGCATGAAGACACCGGACGAGATCAAGCGCTATCAAAAGATCATCTCCAACAAAGAGGCCATTTTGAATGATGCCCGCTCCAAGGCGGAAGCGCTCATTAAGGATGCGACCGTGCAGACTACGGAGCTGATCAACGAGCATGAGATCATGCAGCAGGCTTATGCACAGGCAAATGAAGTCGTGCGTATGGCGACCACACAGGCGCAGGATATCCTGAACAAAGCGACCATGGAGGCAAATGGCGTCAAGACCTCGGCAATGCAGTATTTGGATGATATGCTCTCTAATTTGGAGAATATCATGACGGCATCTCTCACGTCATCTACAGAGCACTATGAGAATTTTTATAATACCATCAGCGGCTATTATGAAGTCGTGAAGGCAAATCGCGCAGAGCTTCGACCCGTAGAAGTGGAAAAGATGCTCAAGGAAGCCGAGGGGGATGGAGAAACCGGATCCGGTCCGGAGCTAAACTTAATGTAGCTACATAGTAAGATCATGATATGACCAGAGCAGATGAGCCGGTTTCCAGAGAAGCCGGCTTGTTCTTGTCATAATATCATCATTGCGACAGTAAAAATAGAGCAAATCATTGATAGCAAGCGACGGTTTATTTTACAGGAGTAATATGTTCCATGCGATTGTCCATTTTCAGAATCTGCCGCAGTCAATTAAAAACAGGGATAGGCGTATTCGGTATCCTTTTGGGCATTTTTTTACATGCGCCTGAGGTGTCGGCCGTGGAAGTCAGTTATGACGATCCGCAAGGACCTGCGGCAGCCGGTGTCGTACAGGAGGGCGAAGCGCCGCAGGAAGCGCAGAAAGATATTGTCATTGTCATCGATCCGGGTCACGGAGGGGATCAGGAAGGCGGTATGTACGAAACCTTCGTGGAAAAAGATATGACCCTGATCACCGCGAAGGCAATGAAGAAAGATCTGGAAACATACGAGGGGGTACAGGTTTATCTCACCAGAGAAGACGACCGTAAATTGACACTGGAGGAGCGCGTGGCCTATGCAAAAGAAAAAAACGCAGACATGCTGTTCTGCCTCCACTATAACCTCTCTAAAGATCATAACACCCTCTTCGGGGCGGAATGCTGGGTCTCCGCCTTTGACAGGTATTACAGCGAAGGCTACAGTTTTGCCGATATTGAAATCAAGGCATTAGAGAAACTTGGCCTCTATTCCCGCGGGATCAAAACCAGACTGAACGACGACGGTCTTGATTACTACGGCATCATACGCCATGCCAGAGAACAGGATCTCACCTGCGTGCTGATTGAGCACTGTCATATGGATCACGCAAATGACAGACCCTTTTGCGAGGGGCGGGAACAATGGGAGACATTCGGCAGGCTGGATGCCGAATGCGCGGCCAAATATTTTCATTTATGTTCCGAAACGCTGGGAACGGATTATCGGGATTATCAGACGTTACAGGTACCGATTCTCCAGAGTGTTATGCGCCCCGACACCACGGAGCCGGATGTCTGCATGATCGAAGTGACGGATCAGGAGCCGGAGACGGGCATGATCACCGTTTCTCTCGCTGCTGCGGATTACGACAGCGGTATGCTCTACTATGATTACAGTTATGACGGCGGAGAAACCTTTTCTCAGAGATACGCCTGGACGGATAAGGCTGCGGACACGATCACCTTTACCCTGCAGGCGCCGCCTCACATGATACCGCAGATTTTGGTGCGGGGCTATAACGGCTATGACTTGTATACCGCAAGCAATCTCGTGACCCTGCCCTCCATGGATTACAAGACGGAGGAGGAGATTGCAGCAGAAATTGCCGAAAAAGAGGCTCTGGAAGCGGCTGCACTGGCAGAGGAAGCCCCAAAAATACAGGAACTTGACGCGGACCAGAAAAACTATGTGGAAGTGCGCAGAACGCGGAAGGAGGAAACGGAATATACCCCGACAGTCCGTGATTTTTTGAAAATTTGTCTGGTTTGTGCCCTGCTTGTCGTCGGTGCGGCGCTCTCAGCGGCTTTGATCCTGAAAAGAAACCGGAAACATCATAGACGGCACAGACGCAGGAAGAAAAAAAGACGATAGTGCAGCATGACATAGAGCGGCGGGAATTATGCTAAAAGGGCTGCAAAAGCACATAACACAGCGCCGTCAGGGCAGTCTGAATAAGCTTATGAAAGAGATATGGACGGATGGAGAGATCAGTGTGACAAATCATGCTGTAGGTTTGCCCGAAACAGGAAAAACCGCCGAAAGGCAGTAAGATCAGCACGATGTAAGGAAAATTTTGACCACAACGGTCAATTCCACCGGTAATCTCCAATACGCAGTGATACAGACCGAGCAGCCCCGGAGAGAGCTGTGAAAAGGGCACAAAGAGAATGTTGAGCAGATTAAAGAACACCATGTAACCGCCCAACTTTGCGATGCCTAAAAGTCCTGAGAGAATGGCTTCGTCTGCGGCAGCGAGGAGAGGTATGGGAGAGTTTTTTGCAGAAATGCCGGAATGCTGCGGCGTATCCGTTCTTTGCAGATAGTTGGCTGCATTAGTCAGCTTTGCTTGGCGCTTCCATCTGATGTGAGGGAAAAGGCGCATCAGCAGAAAACCATAGAGCAAGGGAATCCCATACATGATCAGGAATGGCAGAAAGACTTTGCGGATGCCCAGCATGGGCATGGCAAAGCTTAAAAAATAGATGGGTCCGATATTATTACAGAAGGCAAGCAGGCGCTCCGCCTCCCATTTGGAGAGTTTTCCGTTGCCGTAAAGTTCACCGACAATGCGCGCACCCATTGGGAAACCGCATAAAAAGCCCATGATCAGGGAGTAGGAACCGTTGGGCGAGATACGAAAGCAGAAACGCAAAAGCGGATGTACAAGGCGGACAAAGCCTTCCGTCAGATTCATGCGAATCAGGATGCCGGAGAGGATCATAAAGGGCAAAAGCGTGGGTATCATCTTCTGAAACCAGAGATTCAGACCGGTTGCGGCATATTGCAGCGAGAGCGTGGGATAACGCAGCAGTAAAACGGTCAGATAGATGCCGAATGTCATATACAGAAAGCGAAGAATCGTTTGCCCAAACGCCGTCAGTGGTTTGCGAAGTAATGTCATAGAACATCTCCTTGTAAGAACAGCTGTTCATCTGTTATGGAGTTTGTACATGTATATTCCGAAAACGCATTGCGGCATGACAAGAAAAACGAATAAATACGGAGAGAGGAACACAGGATGATAAAAGCGGTCATTTTTGATTTGGACGGCTCCATGGTGGATTCCATGTGGATCTGGAAATCCATAGATATCGAATATCTCGGAAAATTCGGGATTGAACTGCCTGAAAATCTGCAGGCATGTATTGAGGGTATGAGTTTTTCGGAGACGGCGGCATATTTTAAGGAGCGGTTTGACCTGCCGGACGATCCGGAAACGATCAAGGCGGACTGGAACCGTATGGCATGGGATAAGTACGCCCATGAGGTTCCGGTCAAGGAGGGGGTAAAAGAACTTCTTGCCTACTGTAAAGAACATGGTATCAAGGCGGGAATCGCCACCAGCAATTCCAGACAGCTTGTAGAAAATGTGGTGCAGGCGCATCAGATGGAAACCTGTTTTGCCTGTATTATGACGGCCTGCGAAGTGGAGAAGGGAAAACCCGCGCCGGACATCTATCTGGCTGTTGCGAAAGAACTTGCCGTTGCGCCGGAAAACTGTCTGGTGTTCGAGGATATCATACCGGGCATTCAGGCAGGTAAGGCGGCAGGGATGCAGGTCTGCGCCGTCTACGACGAGTATTCCGTACATCAGGATGAGGAGAAACACCGACTGGCGGATTATTATACTTATGGCTTTCGCGAATTGATAGACGAGGGAGTGCTCGCATGAGTTTTTTACCGATTTCAATAAAAGATATGAAAAATCAGGGCATCACACAGCTTGATTTTGTCTATGTGATCGGCGATGCCTATGTAGACCATCCATCTTTTGGACATGCCATCATCAGCAGGATTTTGGAAGCCCATGGTTACAGCGTAGGCATCATCTCTCAGCCCGATTGGAAGGATGAGAACAGCATCACGATTTTTGGAAAGCCGCGGCTTGCTTTTCTGGTCTCCGGCGGCAACATGGATTCTATGGTAAATCATTACTTTGTCTCCGGGAAGCGCAGACCCACGGATGCCTATACCCCCGGCGGCGTGATGGGAAAACGTCCCGACCATGCAACGGTCGTCTATGGAAATCTCATCCGAAAAGTCTATAAAGAGGTTCCCATTGTAATTGGCGGCATCGAGGCTAGCTTAAGGCGGCTTGCGCACTACGATTATTGGTCAAACAGCTTCAAACGCTCGATTCTGTTAGACAGTCAGGCGGACCTTTTATCCTACGGCATGGGAGAGAAGTCTATCATCGCAATCGCGGAAGCGCTGGACAGCGGCATTGCCGTGCGGGATATCACCTTTATCCCGGGAACCGTCTATCGGACAAAGGATATCAGCGGCATCTGTGACGGAATCGTACTGCCGTCCTACGATGACATGAAGACGCAGCCGGAGAAGTACGCCGAAAGTTTTCGGATTCAGTACCAGAATACCGATCCCTTTACGGGAAAAGCATTGATTGAGGCGTATCCAAACGGTATCTATGCGGTACAGAATCCGCCCCAGCCCCCGCTTTCCACGCAGGAGATGGACGATATCTATGAATTACCCTATATGCGGACCTATCATCCGATCTATGAGGCGTTGGGCGGTGTTCCTGCTATCACTGAGATCAAATTTTCCCTGGTCAGCAACAGAGGGTGCTTTGGCGGCTGTAATTTCTGTGCCCTCACCTTTCATCAAGGCAGGACGGTGCAGGTAAGGAGCCACGAATCCATCCTTCGGGAAGCGGAGTTGATGACAACGGATCCCGATTTCAAGGGCTACATTCACGATGTGGGCGGTCCCACCGCCAATTTCAGGCATCCTTCCTGCAAAAAACAGCTCACAAAGGGCGTCTGCAAAGACAGACAATGTCTTTTTCCTGCGCCCTGTCCCAACTTGGAGGTGGATCACTCTGATTATCTGGCGCTGCTTCGTAAGCTGCGGGCACTTCCCGGTGTAAAAAAAGTCTTTATCCGCTCCGGCATTCGTTTCGATTATCTGATGGCGGATCCTGACGATACTTTCTTCCGCGAACTGGTAGAGCATCATGTCAGCGGACAGTTAAAAGTGGCACCGGAGCATATCTCAGACGCTGTGCTGACCCTTCTGGGAAAACCGAAGAAGGCAGTCTACGAAGCCTTTGTGAAAAAATATACCAAATTAAATGAAAGGCTTGGGAAAAAGCAGTTTCTGGTGCCTTATCTGATGTCCTCCCATCCGGGTTCTACCTTAAAGGAGGCAATCGAGCTTGCCGAATATCTGCGCGATCTGGGTTATATGCCGGAACAGGTGCAGGATTTCTATCCGACGCCCTCCACGGTGTCTACGGTCATGTACTATACGGGAATCGATCCCAGAGACGGGAAAAAGGTGTATGTATGCCGCAATCCCCATGAAAAAGCGATGCAGCGGGCGCTGATTCAGTACCGCAATCCCAATAATTACGATTTGGTGTGGGAAGCCCTCATCAAAGGCGGCAGAGAAGATTTGATCGGCTTTGATAAAAAATGCCTGATCAGGCCGCGGAAGATGAAAGAGCCGGCGGAAAATACGGGAGTACGGAAGAAAACAGCCCTGCATGGCAATGGCATGCAGTCTGCAAAAGCTGATGCAAGGGAAAAAGAGCGGCGTAATCCTACAGAGAGACCCAAAAAGAAGACGATCCGCAATGTGCATAAAAAGAAAAAATGATATCATAATAAAAAGTTTCCGGGAATTGTGAACTTAAAATGCTTTTTATTTAGAAAGGGATGCTTCATGAACATTGCCATTATCACAGGCGCCTCCTCCGGTATGGGGCTGGAGTTCGCTTATCGTCTGGACAGCCTGTTAAAAAAGACGGATGAAATCTGGCTGCTTGCCCGCAGAAAAGAGAAACTGAACGAGCTGGCCGCACAGATGCAGACAAAGACCCGCGCCATCGCCATTGATCTGACAAGTGAAAAGGAACTTGCGCAGTTTGCGGAGGTTCTGTCGATCAGCGATGCCCGAATCTCTGTTCTGGTCAACTGTGCGGGTACGGGAAAATACGGTCCTTTTCCAACGCTTGACAAAAATACATGCACGGAGATGCTGCGCTTAAACGTTTTCGCGCTCACAGAGATGACAAGAATCTGTCTGCCTTACATGCGAAAGGGCAGCCGTATCATAGAACTTGCGTCCGGAGCTGCCTTTCTGCCGCAGACGGACTTTGCGGTCTATGCCGCGTCGAAGGCTTATGTGTACTCCTTTGGCCGCGCACTGGCAAAGGAATTGCAGGAGAGGGGCATTCATGTGACAACAGTCTGCCCGGGGCCTGTGGATACGCCTTTTTTGAATCATGCTTACGACAGCCCTGCTTCCATGACCGGCCTAAAGAAGCTGACCATGGAGACCACAAAACGAGTCGTGGAAACGGCTCTGCGGGACAGCCTGAAAGGAAAAACCGTGTCGGTCTGCGGCCTGCCGATGAAGTTTTTGTATCTGGCGACGCAGAGCGTACAGAATATGATGCAGATTTTTATGTAATTGAATCCCATAACAGATTATGATGCGGCAGGACTTTTCCTTTGGTTCTGCCGGCACGCGAGGAAAACAAAATGAAAAAGCTGATTATTCCCAAGGGCAGCTACGGCTACCTGCAAAATCGAAAACTCTATACGGTACTCAGAACCCTGCTGTATTTTGTAATCAGCATAGGACTCTACTGCGGCGGTTATGCAGCAACCGGGAGCAGCAAGAATCTGTTGACGATCGTTGCCGTTCTGGGATGCCTGCCTGCCTGCAAGAGCCTGATCAACTTTATCTTATTCATCAGGGCGAAAGGATGCAGCGAAAGCCTAAGGGATGTTCTTTGCGCCTACGATGAGAAACTGACCGTTTTTTACGATCTGTATTTTACCTCTTATCAGAAGAATTATTCCCTCAGCCACATGGCGCTAAAGGGCGGTATCCTCTGCGGGATCACGGAAGATCCCTCTTGTGACGCGCAGGAGGCGCAGAAGCATCTGGAGAAAATGCTGACGCAGGAGGGCATTAAAAATGTGACGGTTAACATCTTTTCTCAAGAGGATAAGTATATTGACCGACTGAGTCGGTTGGCGGAAATGGATGTGGAGGAACATCGGCAGAAAGAGGGGATTGTCGGATTGTTGTATTCTGTTTCCATTTAATCTATTGATATGTTGCATTTTCAACAAATGATGTAAAATGAATTGATACGCTGCATGGCTGCGGATCAAAGCGATTTCATATAGCACAGTTTTTCAGCGTATTTCATGGTTTACTGCAATAAATAAAATGATAAAGTACAGGATGTTTTAACTATGTATCAAACAATCATTACCGACAGGGAGGCAGGGCAGCGCTTTGACAAATATCTGCGCCGCATCCTGCCGAATGCGGGAAGCGGCTTTCTCTATAAGATGCTGCGGAAAAAGAATATTACCCTGAATGATAAAAAGGCGGACGGCAGCGAAAAAATTGCTGTCGGAGACTGTGTGAAGGTGTTTTTTGCGCAGGAGACGCTCTTTCAATTTATGGGAAAAGTACCTGACGACATTGCATCGCTCAAAGAAGGCGTGAAGGCGGCAGGGAATGCGACCGCGCCCAATGGTGACCCGGATACTTTGCTGACAGAATATGCGGCAGCTTATGAGAAGCTGCCTGATATTCAAGTGCTCTACGAAAACAATCACATTCTGATTGCGGATAAACCTGCGGGCATCCTTTCTCAGAAAGCACAAAAGGCCGACCTTTCTCTCAATGAGTGGCTGATCGGCTATCTTTTACAGAGCGGCTTTCTGACGGCAGATGACCTGCGACTGTATAAACCGTCCGTCTGCAATCGTCTTGACCGCAATACCAGCGGCATCGTGCTCTGTGCCAAGACCTTGCAGGGCGCGCAGCTTTTGGGAGAACTATTAAAGGAGCGGACGCTCCATAAATATTATCAGACCTATGTAAAGGGACAGATCCGGGAGGCACAAACGATCGAGGGGATTCTCACAAAAGATGAGAAGACAAACCGCGTGACGGTATCTGAGCTGCCTGCGTCGCAACAGGCGAAAAAGGCTTCCGCCGGCAACGTCGCCATATCGCACCCGTCAAAATCAGCTGCCGCCCGAATCAAGACCGCTTACCGCCCTCTGCGGATCGAACGGGACAAGACCCTTCTGGAAGTGGAACTGTTTACGGGAAAATCCCACCAGATCAGAGCGCATCTTGCAAGCATCAGGCATCCGCTTTTGGGGGATTACAAGTACGGCGATCGGGCATGGAATGAAAACTACCGTCAAAAATACGGCTTGCAGGCGCAGTTGTTACATGCTTATAAGGTGGTGTTTCCGCTGCTTGACGAGCCCTTTGCGGATTTGAGCGGGCGCACCTTTACCTGTGAAGTGCCGGAGATTTTTGAGACAATAAAAGAATGAGGAAATTATAATGGCAACTTGGAACTCCCGCGGGCTGCGCGGCTCTACCTTGGAGGATCTGATCAACCGTACCAATGAAAAATATCTGGAAAACGGGCTGGCACTGATTCAGAAGATCCCAACGCCCATCACGCCCATCAATATCGATAAGGACAGCCGCCATATCACGCTTGCCTATTTTGATCAAAAAAGTACGGTGGACTATATCGGCGCGGTGCAGGGGATTCCCGTCTGTTTTGACGCCAAGGAATGCGCCGTCGATACTTTTTCCCTGCAAAACATCCACGAACATCAGGTGGAGTTTATGAGGCAGTTTGAAAAACAGAAAGGCATTGCCTTTTTCCTGATCTACTATTCCCACAAAGACCTCTTTTATTATCTACCCTACGAGATGCTGCGCTTTTTCTGGGATCGGGCAAAGGAAGGCGGCCGCAAGAGCTTCCGCTTTGACGAACTCAATCCGGAATATATACTGCCGCAAAAACACGGGATTTTCGTGCCTTATCTGGATATGATCCAAAAAGATCTGGAAGACCGGGTAGACGAATAAAAAGAATGGAACATGGTGGTACTATGCGAAATTTCAAAGTAGCAGTCTGTGATGACGAACCGAATGAATTGCAGCAAATACCGGCGGCTCTGGAAGCCTATAACCTTTCCGTCAAGATTCATATCCGCCTGCAATTTCTTAAAAGAATAACCGGATAAAGGATAACGGCACCACACAGCTATTGATTTTATGACAACGATTGCATATAATAGATAAGGTACAGTCTCTGAAAGCTCCCGGCTGCGGCCAGGAGCTTTTCATAATTGGAAATGAGGAGCCTATGAGTAAAAAATTAGTACATACACCTGAGGGCGTGCGGGATATTTATGGAGAAGAAAAAGCGAAGAAGACGGTAGTGGAACGTCTTCTGCATGAAAAGATCACAGGCTACGGCTATCGAGACATCCAGACCCCGACCTTTGAATTTTTTGACGTCTTTTCCAAAGAAGTAGGAACGACGCCTTCCAGAGAGTTATATAAATTTTTTGACAAGGAAGGAAATACACTGGTTCTGCGTCCGGACTTTACGCCGTCTGTCGCCAGATGCGCAGCGAAATATTTCATGGACGAAGAGGTACCGATCCGTTTGTGTTATCAGGGAAACACTTTTACCAATACTTCGCAGCTGCAGGGAAAGCTGAAGGAAGTGACGCAGATGGGAGCGGAACTGATCGGCGACGGCTCGGTGCAGGCGGATGCGGAAATGATCGCCATGACAATCGAAGCGCTCTATCATGCGGGGCTTTCGGATTTTCAGTTAAGCATCGGCAATCTGGAATATTTTAAGGGTATTTGTGCAGAGGCAGGGCTTGACGAGGAGACAGAACTGGAACTGCGGGAATATATTTCCGGGAAAAACTATTTCGGGGCAGAGGAACTGCTGGAGAGCGTCGGCGTAGACAAAAAAAATCAGGAATTGCTTCTCAAGGTAAGCGATCTGTTTGGAACGGTTTCCATTTTAGAGGATGCGAAAAAAGCGGTTTCCAACAAACGCTCCCGTCACGCCATCGAACGGCTTGAGAATGTGTATCGGGTGCTCTGCGAGTATGGGGTGGAAAAATATGTTTCCTTTGACCTGGGGATGCTCAGCAAGTATAATTACTATACGGGCATTATTTTCAAGGGCTATACCTACGGTGTGGGCGACGCCATCGTAAAGGGCGGGCGCTATGACAATCTGCTTGGACGGTTTGGGAAAGAAGCGGCTGCTGTCGGTGTTGTGATCGTTGTGGATGACCTGCTTTCCGCGATGGGGCGGCAGAACGTAATCATTTCCGGAATCGAGGAACCGGTAAAGCTGTATTATACGGAAGAAGACTTTTCGGAAAAACTAATGGAGGCGAAGGGAATGCGGGCTTCCGGGAAAAAAGTGGAACTGCTTCCCCGGAGTAAAAAGTGAGTCGTACTTCAAAAGATGTCCGGCCATAAACATAAAATAAGCATAATGAATGAGAAAGATAAACAAAGAAGAGAGCGTACTTGAAAATGAGTGAGGACAGATACCTGACATTCGCCCTGGGAAAAGGGCGTCTTGCCAATAAAACAATGGAACTTCTGGAAAAAATCGGCGTCACCTGCGAGGAGATGAAAGATAAGGATTCCCGTAAGCTGATCTTCGTAAACGAGGAACTGAAACTGAAATTTTTCCTTTCGAAAGGCCCTGATGTGCCGACTTATGTGGAGTACGGTGCAGCGGATATCGGCGTGGTCGGCAAGGACACCATCATGGAAGAAAACAGACGCGTTTACGAAGTGCTCGATCTCGGTTACGGCAAATGCCGGATGTGCGTCTGCGGACCGAAAAGTGCAAAGGAACTCTTGCAGCACCATGAAATGATCCGCGTGGCAAGCAAATACCCTAATATTGCCAAAGATTATTTTTATAATAAAAAACACCAGACCGTGGACATCATTAAATTAAACGGTTCCGTGGAGCTGGGCCCGATCGTAGAACTTTCGGATGTGATCGTGGATATTGTGGAGACGGGCTCTACCCTGAAAGAAAACGGCTTGGAAGTATTGGAAGAAATCTGTCCGCTTTCCGCGCGGATGATCGTGAATCAGGTAAGTATGCAGATGCAGCCGGAGCGAATCAGAAGGCTGATCAATGAGTTGAGAGAACAGTTATAGGGCTAAGAACGAAACTCTTTTGGGAGGCAGCTGCATAAAAAGAGGAGCATGAAAGATTGAAAATTGAAATTTTCAATCACGAGATTTGTGTCTGCGCGTTGCTTGCCACAAACTCGGTTATGCGCAAAAAGCAGCGCAGAAATGGGGAAATGATGGAAGAAAAAGCAGAAAATAAAATAGAGAACAAGGAGAAGATAAATATGATGAAAGAATGGAAGGGCATTATTATCGCGCTGATCGCAGGGGCTTGCGCCATCGCCTGCGTTACTATCTTTTCGCAGAATATCGTCAGTTACAAAAAAACTTCCGGAAGTGAAGGCCTGTCAGCAACAGGTTCCGCAAACTGCGATTTTGAGGCGGATCTGATCGTCTGGCGCGGCAGCTTTTCCGGACAGGGAGCTACCACGCAGGAGGCTTACCGTTCCATCAAAAAGGACGCGGAACTTGTCCGCAAGTATCTGGTGGACAGCGGTGTGAAAGAAGATGAGATGGTATTCAGCTCCGTTACCATCAACGCCCGTTGGGAATCGGAATACAATGAAAACGGTGACAGAATCAGAGATTATATCGACGGCTATGATCTTTACCAGAATGTATCGATCACTTCCACGGATATTGATAAGATCGAGGGCATTTCCCGCGACATATCCGGGCTGATCGAGTCCGGCGTACAGTTTGCCTCGGATGAGCCGGAATATTACTACACCAAGCTGGATGAGCTGAAACTGGATCTGATTGCGGAAGCAACGGAGAATGCGAAAAACCGTATCGATCTGATGGCGCAGGGAACCGGTGCAAGCGTCGGGCAGCTTTTGAACGCGAATCTGGGCGTTTTCCAGATCACGGCGCAGAACAGCAATACCGAGTACAGCTACGGCGGCTATTTTGACACCAGCTCCCGGAAAAAGACCGCCTCCATCACGGTACGCTTAAATTACAGTATTGTGGACTGACAGAGAGGAAATAAGAAAATGAAAACCATACGTTTGACGGCTGAGACCAGAAAAGATATTCTGGACAGTCTCTTAAAAAGAAGTCCCAACAATTACGGACAATACGAGTCCGTGGTGGCGGATATCATCGCCAATGTCCGGGGAAAAGGTGATGCGGCAGTTTTTGACTACACGAGTCAATTTGATAAATGGAGCGTAAATGCGGAGAATCTGCGTGTAACACAGGCGGAAATCGATGAGGCTTACGAACAGATCGACAAGCCGTTTCTTGCCGCGATGGAACGCTCCGCTGCCAATATCAAAGCTTTCCACAAAAAGCAGCTTAGAAACAGCTGGATCGACACCAGACCGGACGGCACGCTGCTCGGGCAGAGGATTCTGCCGCTTGCCATCACGGGCGTTTATGTGCCGGGCGGTAAGGCCGCCTATCCCAGCAGCCTGTTGATGAATGTCATTCCCGCGAAAGTGGCGGGAGTGGAAAAGGTGATCATGACCACACCCGCAGGCGCAGACGGTAAAGTGCCGGCAGGCACGCTCGCCGCGGCTAAGATCGCGGGTGTTGATGAAATCTATAAAGTGGGCGGCGCGCAGGCAATCGCAGCCATGGCATTCGGCACGGAAAGCATTCCCAAAGTGGATAAGATCACAGGTCCCGGCAACATCTTTGTTGCCCTGGCAAAAAAAGCTTGTTTCGGCTATGTGAGCATCGATTCCATTGCCGGACCGAGTGAGATTTTAGTGATTGCCGACGAGACGGCGAATCCCCGCTATGTGGCGGCGGACCTTCTGTCTCAGGCAGAGCATGACGAACTGGCAAGCGCCATCCTCATTACGACCGACGAGAGCGTTGCCAAAGAAGTGGAAAAGCAGATCGAGGG
>DETS01000052.1 GCA_002361735.1 Lachnospiraceae bacterium UBA3282
AAAGAATAGGTGTTTTGCTAAAATAATCCATACTTAATCAAACTGTAACATTTTTGTAACATTCTTAATCTGTTTGGGGGTTATGGATGGAGACGGAGGGGTGTATATGCTGAGAGGCTATAAACTTCTGTGCACCGGTCTTATTCTTGGAATCTGTTTGTGCTGTTTGGCTCTGAACGTGCAGGCGAGCGGCGTGGAGCCGGTGAATTCCTTAAATGCGGGGATTACACAGATCGTGGATCCTACGGGAAAATCGGCAAATGAGGATGCAATCCGAGAACTGACACAGATGTCAGAAGCTAACGGTGGACAGGCAAAGGAAGAAACGGATCTGGTCATGGCAAATGTCCAGATCGCTCTGAATGTGCGCGAGGAAGCCGATGAGGAATCCAGCAAGGTGGGACTGCTCTATAAGGATTGCGGCGGCAGGATATTGGAGAGAAAAGACGGCTGGACAAGGTTAAGGAGCGGAGACCTTGTGGGCTGGGCGAGCGATGAGTATCTTCTGTTTGGGGAGGATGCGGAGCTGCTGGCAAATGATGTGGGAAACCTCATCGTACAGATCGAGACGGAGACACTTTGCGTGAGACAGGAGCCGGACGGCGAAGCTACGGCGGTCGGTTTCATTCCACAGGACGAGGAACTGGAAATCATTGAAGTGCTCGATGATGACTGGATCAGCGTCGATTACGAGGGGCAGACAGGTTATGTGTCGGCGGAGTATGTGGATGTTGATTTCCACATTGACGAGGGCGAGACTCTGGTTGCCATCAAAAAGAGAGAAGAAGAAGAACGGCAGGCGAAGCTGACGGCAAACCGCGGCGCGGTGGTGGTAGGCGGCGACGATACCAGACTCTTGGCAGCGCTGATCTACTGCGAGGCAGGCATTGAGACTTACAACGGTAAACTGGCGGTGGGTGCCGTGGTTATGAATCGCGTCAGGAGCGCTGCTTATCCGAATACAGTATCGGGTGTTATTTTTGCATCGGGACAGTTTACACCTGCCATGAACGGTAAGGTGGCAAGAGTCTATGGCGGTGATATCCCGGAGAGCTGCTGGGAAGCGGCAAGGGCGGCAATCAACGGAGAGACCAATGTGGGCGATGCGACGCACTTTAGGTCACTCAAGGCGGCGGCGAACCGTGAGGGGCTGGTGATTGATCGGCAAATCTTCTGGTAACGTGAGAAGAACTTCTAAATCACTCGCAGCAAGGGCTGCTTCGTGAAGAAGTTCTAAGTCTCACGTAAGAGAATGCCTGAAATGCGGCATTCTCTGTGTCGCTGATGAATGGGTGATAAGTCTTGCTATTATGGGGATAATATAGTACCATGGAGGAAAGGAATGGGTTCTGACATGGAGGATGAGAGAATAGGATGGAACTTTTGAATATGACGATGGTTTGGCTGAGCATATTGGTCTTGCTGGTGGTCATAGAGCTTTTGACGATGGGGCTGACGACGATTTGGTTTGCCGGCGGTGCGCTGGCGGCTACGCTTGCATCGTTGATTGGTCTGCCTTTGGCGATACAGATCATTTTGTTTCTGGTGGTATCGGGGCTGCTTCTGTTCTTTACGAGACCGATCGCGGTCAAGTATTTCAATAAAGACAGAGTTCGCACCAACGCAGAAAGCCTGGTGGGACGGCAGGCAATCGTAATCAGTGAGATCGATAACCTGCAGGGCATCGGTCAGGTCAATGTGGGCGGTATGGAGTGGTCCGCCAGGACCAGGGATGAGAATGTTACCCTGCCCGTGGGCGCGGTGGTGATCGTGCTGGCGATCGACGGCGTGAAGCTGATCGTGGAGGAAAAACGGTAATCTGTTAAAAAGGATGGAGACAGATTTAGAAATCATAAAATCATAAGTGTAAAACGCTTCGGAATGGAGGAAATTATGGGTGCAATCGTTGCTTTTGTGGTATTGTTGATTCTTGCGTTGATGATTTTGATGTCCTGCATCAAGATCGTACCGCAGGCACATGCGTATGTGGTGGAGCGTCTCGGCGCGTACCAGCAGACCTGGTCCGTCGGTCTGCACATCAAGGTGCCTTTTATTGATACGGTGGCAAAAAGAGTGAACTTAAAAGAGCAGGTGGTGGACTTCGCGCCTCAGCCTGTGATCACTAAGGATAACGTTACCATGCGGATCGATACGGTGGTCTTTTTCCAGATCACGGATCCGAAGCTCTTTGCTTACGGCGTGGAAAATCCGATCATGGCGATTGAGAATCTGACAGCTACGACGCTTAGAAATATCATCGGTGAGATGGAACTTGACCAGACGCTGACTTCCCGCGAGGTCATCAATACGAAGATGCGTGCATCTTTGGATATCGCGACCGATCCCTGGGGCATTAAAGTAAACCGGGTGGAGCTGAAAAACATCATTCCGCCGGCGGCGATCCAGGATGCGATGGAGAAGCAGATGAAGGCGGAGCGTGAGCGCCGTGAGGCGATCCTTCGGGCTGAGGGTGAGAAGAAGTCTACCATTCTGGTGGCGGAAGGTCAGAAAGAGTCGGCGATTCTGGAAGCAGAAGCCGAGAAGCAGTCCGCTATTTTGAGAGCGGAAGCGGAGAAAGAGAAAATGATCCGCGAGGCGGAAGGTGAGGCGGAAGCGATCCTCAAAGTGCAGCAGGCTACGGCTGACGGTATCCGTATGATCCGTGAAGCTGGCGCCGACGAGGCGGTCTTAAAGATCAAGAGTCTGGAAGCGTTCGAGAAAGCGGCAAACGGACAGGCGACAAAGATCATTATCCCTTCTGAGATTCAGGGAATCGCGGGACTGGCGGCATCGGCAAAGGAGATTCTGAAATAGAATAACACGCGTTACGCATTAAAACGGATGCGGCATACATGAAAAACAGACAGAATAAGCAACAGGGCGGTTTGTCGAACCGCCCTGTTTGATAATGTTACATAGCAGGGAAACAGTAGAAAAAAGCTTTGGCATGGAGGTAAATATGGACTTAAAAGGAAGGCATTTTTTGAAGCTGCTCGACTATACGCCGGAGGAGATTCTCTATTTGATAGATGTGGCGGCGGATTTGAAAGAGAAAAAAAAGAAGGGGATTCCCGTGGATGTGCTGAAGGGAAAGAATGTTGCCCTGATCTTTGAAAAGACAAGTACCAGAACCCGCTGCGCCTTTGAAGTGGCGGCTCACGATCTGGGTATGGGAACCACCTATCTGGATCCGGTCGCTTCGCAGATCGGGAAAAAAGAGAGTATCGCAGACACTGCGCGCGTGCTGGGGCGTATGTTTGAGGGAATCGAGTATCGGGGCTTTGGGCAGGAGATCGTGGAGGAGATCGCGAAGTACGCGGGTGTGCCTGTGTGGAACGGTCTGACCAACGAGTTTCATCCGACACAGATGCTTGCCGATCTTCTGACCATACGGGAACATTTCGGCAGGATTTCCGGCATCCGTCTGACGTATCTGGGGGACGCCCGTTATAATACGGGCAATTCCCTGATGGTGGTCTGCGCAAAGATGGGGATGCACTTCACCGCCTGCACGAACCGCAAATATTATCCCGACGAAGCGCTGGTAAAGACATGTCAGGAGATCGCGGCAAAAACCGGCGGCAGCATCCGTTTGACGGAGGATGTGAACGAGGGCGCGTCGGGCGCTGACGTGATCTGTACCGACGTATGGGTGTCCATGGGAGAACCTGCGGAAATCTGGGAGGAGCGGCTGAAGGATCTTGCGCCCTATCAGGTCAATGCAAAAGTGATGGCGCTTGCTGACAAAGGCGCTGTGTTTATGCACTGTCTGCCGGCATTCCATGACCATAATACGGGCATTGGCAAGGAAATCGGCGAGCGGTACGGCATGGCGGAACTGGAAGTGACGGACGAGGTCTTCGAGTCGCCGCAGTCCCTTGTGTTTGAGGAAGCGGAGAATCGGATGCACACGATAAAAGCAGTTATGTTAACCACGCTCGGGCGAGCGTGAAAATGGAGAAACATCCATGAAGACAGACAGAGCGGATATTTTGGCATCTTTGCGAAATGCCGGAGATTACGTTTCCGGGCAGCAGTTATGCGAGCGCCTGGGGGTTTCCCGCACGGCGGTATGGAAGGTCATCAAGCAGCTGAAGGAGGAAGGCTACCGCATTGAGTCGGTTTCCAATAAGGGATATCTGTTGGTGGAGAGTCCGGAGGATGTACTTTCGAAGGAGGAGATCGTAAGCCGTCTGACCACGAAGTGGGCGGGCAGAAAGCTCTACTGCTATACGGAGACGGGCTCCACCAATAATGACGCAAAACGCTGCGGTGAGGAGGGAGATCCCCACGGCACGGTCGTTGTGGCGGATATCCAGAATACGGGGAAGGGGCGCAGAGGGAGAGCCTGGAAGACGCTTCCCGGTGCGGCGCTTACGTTTACCATACTGTTGCGGCCTGTTTTTCCGGCGGAGCGGGCTTCCATGATTACACTGGTGATGGCGCTTGCCGTGGCGGAAGCGGTGGAAGCGGCGCTGGACGGAAATATCGGGGACAGCGCGGAGAAAGCAGCCGTGGGAGTGAACGAAGATACGGCGGTGCGTATCAAGTGGCCCAACGATATTATTATAAATCGAAAAAAAGTGTGCGGCATCCTGACGGAAATGACCATGACGCCGGAGCTTGATGAGATCCAGTATCTGGTGGTGGGCGTCGGCATCAATGTGAATAATGAGAGCCCGCAGGAATTTGAGGAAGAAATCAGAGATACGGCGACCTCTCTGCGGATCGAAAAGGGATGTCGTCTGAACCGGGCAGCGCTGTTACAGGATGTGCTGTGTCGTTTTGAAACACATTATCAGACTTTTATGGAAACGCTGACCATGTCGGGGCTGCGGGAAGCATATCAGGCGCGTTTGCAGGGGCTTGACGGAGAGGTGCGTGTGCTCGACCCGGCAGGAGAGTATACGGGCGTCTCCCGCGGGATCAACGACAGGGGCGAACTCATCGTGGAGCGGGCGGACGGTGAGCGCGTGGCAGTCTATGCAGGGGAAGTGTCGGTGAGAGGACTGTACGGCTACGTTTAAGAAATGAAAATGACAAGCGTGTCAGTTTTGGCGGGGCGATACGGACATCGGAAGAATCACGATGGCGGAAGGAAGGTTTATGGGAGAAAATAACAGGGTCGTGCTCTGCGGCGCGAACGCTTACGAGCAGAAATATTACTTTAATGAGCAGTTTGCGAAAATCCCGCAGTCGATTCAGGAGGAACTTCATGTGATCTGCGTGCTCTTTACGGAGGAAGTGGGCGGCGTTTTTACCATTGTCTTTGAGGAGGATGGGACGGTCCTGCTGGAAACGGATGCCGAGGAGGACGACCTGCTCTACGATGAGATCAGCAGCGGTCTGCTGGTGGGAGAGATTCGCAGAAACAGGCAGGAACTGTTGGAATCGCTGCAGTTGTACTATAAAGTTTTTATTTTACACGAGGATATTCAGTGAGTCGAATGCCTGCGCAACCATAAAAGTATAGGGAGAAAAATGATGAACTATCTGCACCCCCTCACCATTGGCGGTGTCACTCTGAAAAACAATCTCATACTGGCTCCCATGGCAGGCGTGACGGACCTGCCATTTCGTTTGCTGTGCAGCGAACAGGGGGCGGGCATGAGCGGCATGGAAATGGTCAGCGCCAAAGCCATCCTTTACGGAAACAAGAATACGGAAGGGCTGCTGGCGATCCATCCGCAGGAGGGTCCCGTTTCCTTACAACTGTTCGGCTCCGATCCAAAGATCGTCAGCGAGATGGCAGCGCGCATCGAGGAGAGACCCTTTGCGGTGCTGGATTTCAATATGGGCTGTCCCGTGCCGAAAATCGTGAACAACGGAGAAGGCTCGGCGCTGATGCGGGAGCCGAAGCTGGCAGGAAAGATCATTGCCGCCACGGTAAAAGCGATCGGGAAGCCTGTTACGGTAAAGATCCGCAAAGGCTTTGACGAGGCGCATGTCAATGCCGTGGAGATCGCAAAGATCGCAGAGGATGCCGGTGCTGCGGCTGTGGCGGTGCACGGCAGGACCAGAGAACAGTTTTACAGCGGTAAGGCGGACTGGGAGATCATTGCCAGAGTCAAAGAAGCCGTTTCCATTCCCGTCATCGGAAACGGCGATGTCACGGATGGCGAAAGCGCCCGCAGGATGCTTGCGGAAACAGGCTGCGACGGGGTGATGGTCGGTCGCGGAGCCAGAGGAAATCCGTGGCTGTTTGCGGAAATTGCCGCTTTTTTGGAAGATGGAAGAAGACTGCCCGCGCCGTCTTTGGCGGAGAAAAAAGAAATGATGCTGCGCCATGCCGCGCTTCAGCTTGCCGAGAAAGGCGAATACACAGGCGTGCGCGAGATGCGAAAGCATCTGTCCTGGTATACGGCAGGTATGCCAAATTCCGCGAAACTCAGAGGACAGGTCAATCTGGCGGAACGTTTTGAGCAGATTGAGCGGCTGGTGGAATCCCTGTAAGCCTTATTGCATATACTGTCTCAGAGAAAAGGAAGGGGAATATCGGGTGTTATTAAATTGCATAGTCTGTTTTACTTTCATCCTGCCCCGGAGGGCATGTATCAAAAGAATGCCGCCAGGAGACACTGGTGGCAGGATGCCGTACTGACGGGACGCGAGTTGCCGGCGAAGGAGCGGGAGCCGTTTTTTTTGCTGGTGGACTGTCCGGTGCCGCGCTATGCGTATCATAAAAAAAGCTGGCGGGCGGAGGTGCTGTCGGCGTGCATGGCGGAGCGAATGTACGGCGCTGTGGGAATGGCGGATGCCTGGCTGCATCCCGATATTATGACACTTATGTCAGAAGAATATCGCGACAGGTGGGAGGCAAGCCCGGAGACGGTGCGGCAGCTTTTAGCCTGCCTGATCGCCGTCTTTGCGGCAAAGGATCTGCAGGCGAGCGGAGAGGCTGTTATTCTGCTGGGAAAGTCTTCCGATACGCTGTGGCAGATGGAGATGACGGGACAGGTCCTTGCGCCTTATCTGCCGCGGATCAATCGTCTCACCTTCTATTATGAGGAGGCGGCGGGGCTGGATCTTTGGGAGGAAGCAGCCGGCTATCTGGAAGACTACAACTATGAGTATGGTCTTACACCCTGCCTTTTGCCCTATCGCGGGCGCGGAGAAAGGACAGTGGACAAGAGAAGATTCGGAGACGGCAGCGTGCGGGATGGCGGGAGCGGCGGCATGATCCTGGATTACGGCGCATCTGTGGACGGACGATGGATACAGGGCGGGGAACATGCCGTCTATGTGGATTTGCAGGGCTGTCTTGCAAAGGAGCGAAAGTGCATGGCGGCGGACGGGCGGATTTCCTATGTTTCGCCCCTGAAATACCTTGACACTGTAGTGAAAAATGAGTATGATAGAAAAGATTGAAAAAAACGGCAAAAAATGTTTTACGACAAGGAGAAATGTGACAGACAGCATGAATCAGGCATAACGGGATTTTGTAGTAAATAGAGGGAAAGGACGAATTAAAATGCATGAGAAGAAAAACATCTTGACTTATGAGGGTCTCCAAAAGTACGAGGAGGAACTCCATGACTTAAAGGTGGTAAAACGCAAGGAAGTGGCGCAGAAGATTAAGGAAGCAAGGGAGCAGGGCGACCTCTCCGAGAATGCGGAGTATGATGCGGCAAAGGACGAGCAGCGCGACATTGAGGCACGGATTGAGGAGCTTGAGAAGATTCTCAAAAATGCTGAGGTCGTGGTGGAGGATGAAGTCGATCTGGATAAGATTAACATTGGCTGCCAGGTGAAGATTCTTGACATGGAATTTAACGAGGAGCTGGAGTATAAGATCGTGGGCTCCACAGAAGCAAACAGCTTAAAGGGAAAGATTTCTAACGAATCCCCCGTCGGCAAGGCACTGATCGGCAGCAAGGTAGGGGATATCGTGGAGGTGGAGACCCAGGCGGGGATGATTCAGTATAAAGTGTTGCAGATACAGAAATCAAACTAAATGGATAGAAGACATTCGCAGGAAAGGGCAGCGGTATGGCGGATACACAGAACAGACAGCAGGAACAGGATAGTAAGCAGCTTTTGAAGGTCAGGCGTGAAAAGCTTTCCGCCTTGCAGGAGGCGGGGAAGGACCCTTTTCAGATTACGAAATATGATGTGACCCATCACAGTCGGGAGATCAAGGATGATTTTGAGGCGCTGGAAGGGAAACAGGTTTCCATCGCGGGTCGCGCGATGAGCAAGCGCGTTATGGGGAAAGCGTCTTTTTGCAATGTGCAGGACCTGCAGGGCGATATTCAGGTCTATGTGGCAAGGGACAGCATCGGTGAGGAGCCTTACGCTGATTTCAAGAAATATGACGTGGGTGACATTGTCGGCATCGAGGGAGAGGTTTTTAAGACCAAAACCGGTGAAATTTCCGTGCATGCCGCAAAAGTGACACTCCTGTCAAAAAGTTTGCAGATCCTGCCGGAGAAGTATCACGGTCTGGTGAATACCGATATCCGCTACCGCCAGCGTTACACCGACCTCATTATGAATGAGGAAGTAAAAAAGACCTTTGTGGCGCGTTCTAAGATTATCAGCGCGATCAGACGCTATCTGGATGAGCAGGGTTTTCTGGAAGTGGAAACGCCGATGCTTGTCTCCAATGCGGGCGGCGCGGCGGCGAGACCTTTTGAGACCCACTACAATGCGCTGGATGAGGATGTGAAGCTGCGCATTTCTCTGGAATTATACTTAAAAAGACTGATTGTGGGCGGCATGGAGCGCGTCTACGAGATTGGCAGAGTGTTCCGCAACGAGGGGCTGGATGCCAGACACAACCCTGAATTTACGCTGATGGAGCTCTATCAGGCCTACACCGATTACAACGGGATGATGGATCTGACCGAGAATATGTTCCGCCATGTGGCAAAGGAAGTCTGCGGCACCACGCTGATTCCTTATCAGGGCGTGGAGATCGACCTCGGCAAGCCGTTTGAGCGCATCACCATGGTGGAAGCCGTGAAAAAGTACGCGGGCGTTGATTTTGATACGGTGGCGGACACTGCGGCGGCTAAAAAGCTGGCGGACGAAAAAGGCGTGCACTATGAGGACCGCCACACGAAGGGCGATATCATCAACCTTTTCTTCGAGGAGTTTGTGGAGGAACATCTGGTGCAGCCCACCTTTGTGATGGATCATCCCGTGGAGATTTCACCGCTTACGAAGAGAAAACCGGACAAGCCGGAATATGTGGAACGCTTTGAGCTGTTCATCACGGCAAGGGAGATGTGCAACGCTTACTCCGAGCTCAATGACCCCATCGATCAGCGGGAGCGTTTCAAGGCGCAGGAAGCGGCACTGGCAGCAGGCGACGAGGAAGCAAACACCACCGACGAGGATTTCATGAACGCGCTGGAAATCGGGATGCCTCCGACGGGCGGCATCGGTTACGGCATCGACAGACTGGTGATGCTGCTCACCGATTCCCCCGCGATTCGTGATGTGTTATTGTTCCCCACCATGAAAAGTCTGGACAAAAAGCCTGCCGACGCGTCGAAATCCGCAAAAAAAACTGCGGCCGGCGAGGGGAAAAAGAGCAGCGTGACCCGTGAACAGGCGCTGGAGCTTTTGAAACAATACAATAAAGATCCCTTTCATATCCGACATGCCCTGACCGTGGAAGGCGTGATGCGCTGGTACGCGAAAGAACTGGGCTATGCGGAAGAAGAAGATTTCTGGGGGATCACCGGGCTTCTGCATGATATTGATTTTGAGCTTTATCCCGACGAGCACTGTAAAAAGGCGCCCGAGCTTTTGCGCGAGGGCGGCGTGAGCGAGGATATGATCTACGCGGTCTGCTCCCACGGGTTTGGCATCTGCAGTGAGGAGGAGCCGAAACTGGAAATGGAAAAGGTGCTGTTTGCGGCCGACGAGCTGACGGGGCTGATCTGGTCCTGTGCGCTGATGCGTCCTTCCAAGAGCACCATGGATATGGAAGTCAAGAGCCTGAAAAAGAAGTTCAAGGACAAGAAGTTTGCCGCCGGCTGCTCCCGGGAGTGCATTGCCCAGGGCGCGGAGCTGCTGGGCTGGGAGCTGGACAAGC
>DETS01000017.1 GCA_002361735.1 Lachnospiraceae bacterium UBA3282
AGCTCGTAGGGGAATCGAACCCCTGTTTCCGCCGTGAGAGGGCGGCGTCTTAACCGCTTGACCAACGAGCCATCTGATTGACACTTGCTTATTCTATTATATTTTCAGAGAGAATGCAAGCCTTTTTTCTATTTTTTTCCCTGTTTTTTCAAACAACCTGCAAAAAAACACGCCATCCCCTTTTTTCCTTCATGTGTCAGTTTTTCCCCGGCGCCTTTCTTTGGTTTACATAACATAATATTCATATTCTTTCCATGCCTCTAAATCGGGCAGCCACACATCTTCCACAGTCTCCTCTCCGTCATCCACAGTCTCGGAAGACTTCGTGTTTTTATCATAACACGCATTATACATAGGGAGCACCACATCGCTGCCGTCCGCAAAGGTATAGCGCACGGTTGCCTTGCCGTCCGAGTCTGTGGAGGCGATCTCGACACTGCCGCCTGTCAGATTAAAAATCCATTCCGCCGCCGTATCCGGGCTTCTGTAGACGGCATTGCGGTCCTCGCCGCCGTTTTCCCTGTCAGATGCGGTCTGAAATTGAATCGACTCCAAAAAGCCCCGCTCCACATAATCCGTGAATTGGTATTCTCCGGCGATCAGGTAGGCCTCATCAAATTCCACCCTGCTGTGGATGCTGTCCAAATATTGAAGGGAACCGCTCGTCACGCGATAATGCGCCTCTCCTTCTGCCTCAGTCTGCTCAAAGTAAAATTCTTCCTTCCAGACCGCCGCATGAGGGTCGGAAGTCCACGCATAATACCAGATCTCCGCCTTGTTTTCGGCATCCCAACCGTCCTCCGTCCCTTCACCGAATCCCTCCGTCAAAACAATACGGAACTCGTTCGGCCAGGGACTGGACAGTCCAAAGGTATATACGCCCCCTGCTTTTTCCAAATAGGGCAGACTTTGATAGGCGGCTTCCTCATCCGCATACATGCCCACCATTTGATCCCCGTTCCTTTCACAGTAAGCATTGGCATAAGTATTGAGAAAACTGAGCTTTTCTCCCGTCACTTCCTCCCGCTTACTGCCTGCCGGATTCAGCGCAAGCCCTACCGTCAACACGCACAATAGCACCGCCAGTACTGCCGCCGTCGCGATCCTGCCCTTTTGATAGGAAAGGATATTGCGGATACGATGCATTAACCCGCCTTCGCCAAACGCCACAGGGCTTGCCAAAAATCCTGATTTCGCACAGGACAGTGACAAAAGCGCCCGCGAATACTCCTGCTTTACCTCCTCGCCCAGCCTTTTTAAGACCGTCTCGTCGGGCAGATAGCCTTTTTAACAGCAGACGAAGCACAATGACCGCGCCAATACAATAAACAGCCGTCAGGCTCATACCCACTATTGTTTTAAAAACTTCCGTCATATCTGCACTCTCCTTATCAATCCCATGTTTTCAAACGCTCTCGTGCACCTTCAACTTCACATCCTTCTTGATGCTGCCAAAACTTATTCCCCCGTATGCTCATCGATCAGCTTCTTGATCTCCTCTGCCTGTGTTTTTGTCAGCTTCTTCCCGCCCATGAAAGCGGTAAGGAAGCGGGGAATGGAGCCGCCGAAGGAATCCTCCACAAACTCTCTGCTCTTAAAGCCGTAAAATGCTTCCTCCGTGAGAAGCGACGTCACCACCGCGTTCTCATTTTGAAAGATTCCCCTCTCGCACAGTTTTTTCAGTACCGTATAGGTAGTGGATTTCTTCCAGCCAAATTCCTTCTCACAAAGTTTCACCAGTTCCGACGAGGCGATTGGTTCCCTCTGCCAGATCAGCTTCGCAAAACGTGCCTCCCCCTCGGCAAGCTTATATTCTTTCTTCATCCTTTTTTTCCTTTCTTTATGGAATAACTGCGCACTTTCCGTCGGTCTATCATTAGTAGACCTTTTTGTTTTAGTCTATCACCAATAGACCTCAATGTCAAGACAAAATGAAACAGGAGCGTCCTTACGACGCCCCTGCCAATTGGATTTCTATCATCCATTCAATATTATATGTTATTTATCAATCTCTACCTGCCTACAGCACCTTACTCAAAAAGTCAATGGTACGCGGCTCCTTCGCGTGATTGAATATCTCGTCGGGTGTGCCCTCCTCCACGATATAGCCGCCTTCCATAAAGATCACGCGGTCAGCCACCTCTCTGGCAAAACCGATCTCATGGGTGACGACCACCATGGTCATGCCGTCCTTGGCAAGTTCCTTCATCACAGCCAGCACTTCGCCCACCATCTCGGGATCGAGCGCGCTTGTCGGCTCGTCAAAGAGCATGATATCCGGATTCATCTCCAAAGCCCTGGCGATCGCCACACGCTGCTTTTGACCGCCGGAAAGCTGACTGGGAAAAGCCTCCGCCTTATCCGCAAGCCCCACCCGCGAAAGTAACTGCATCGCCTTATCTTTTGCCTCCTCCTTGGGAAGCGTCTTTAAGTGCACGGGCGCAAGCGTCATGTTCTTTAACACATTTAAGTGATTAAAAAGATTGAAATGCTGGAAGACCATACCGATGTTCTCCCGCACTTTGTTGATATTCGTATGTTTATCGGTCACATCGACCCCGTCCACCAGGATCTGCCCCGAAGTCACCTTTTCCAATTGGTTCAGGCACCGTAACAGGGTGGATTTTCCGCTGCCGGAAGGGCCGATCAGCACAACGACTTCGCCCTCCGTCACCTCAAGGCTGATGTCCTTAAGCACTTCCAGAGAGCCGAAGTTCTTTTTCAAATTCTTCACAGAAATCTTGACATCCGTCTTATCTGCCACGGTTGATCCTCCTCTCAATCTGCTTGGAAACCTTACTCAGTATGGTAATGACGATCAGATACATAATGCCGACGACTGCCCATGCCTGCAAGGGCTTGAACGTGTTGCCCATAACTGTCTTACCCACGTTGGTGAGCTCCGGAAATCCGATCACGGAAAGAATCGACGTATCCTTTAAGGTGATGATAAACTGATTGATGATCGACGGAATCATCGTGCGGATCGCCTGCGGGATCACAATCAGCGCCATCCCCGCGCCATAAGAGAGTCCAAGACTCCTGCCGGCCTCCATCTGTCCTCTGTCCACACTCTGAATGCCCGCCCTGACGATCTCCGCCATATAAGCGCCGCAGTTCATGGAAAGCGCGATCGTTCCCGCCTGCAAGGGGCTCAGTCGGAAACTCGTAATGCCGAGTCCCTGCTGAATGGCCGTGGGAACGCCAAAGTAGATAAAATAAGCCAGCACAATGAGCGGCACGCCGCGGACCGCATCCACGTAGACCGTACCGATGAAGTTAAGCACCCTGTTTCGCCCCACATTCATCAATCCGAAAATCATACCGATCACGGAGGCAAACACCAGAGAAAGCAGGCACAGCAAGAGCGTATGCCCCATTGCCTTCAACAGCATCGTCCCATATGTCTGAATGATCATTACCATAAATACACTTCTCCTTTTTTACACACCTAAATACTTCGCAATGATCTCGTCGTACTTGCCGTTTGCCTTAATGTTCTTAAGACCGGCATTGAACATATCGAGAAGCTCCTGATTCTCCGGGTTCATGATGGCAAAACCGTAAGGTGCGCCCTCGCTCTCCATTCCCTCCGGAATCATCAGTGCAAGACCGCCGGTCTTGATGGAATCCGCCATGATCGGCGTATCCTCCACACATGCCGCGGAGTTGCCAAGGATCACATCCTGATACATGGTCGGTGAATCCTCAAATACCGTGGTCGTGAAGCCGTACTGCTCCTTTAAGCTCTCCGCAAAATCCATGCCCGCAGTACCGTTCTTGACCGCCACATTCTTGCCTGCAAGATCTTCAAAGCTCTTGATATCGCTGCCCTGTGCAACCACGAAAGTCTGTGTCGCGTCATAGTAACCGTCTGAGAAGATCCAGCCCGAATCGATACGCTCCTGCTTGATGGTCGCGCCCGCGATCAGAGCGTCCGCCTGTCCTGCCTGCACTGCCGCTACACCCGCATCCCAGCCAAGGCTGTTCAATTCATACTGAAATCCCTGATCCTCCGCGATCGCCGCCAGCACATCCACATCAATCCCTACAAACTCACCCTTTTCATTGGTAAACTCAAAAGGACGGAACACCGTATCTGTCGCCACGATCCATACCTTATCGCTGCTACCGGAAGCCTCGCTGTCCGCAGGTACTTCCTGTGCCGCATCCGTCTCCTCCGCTGCCGGTGCCGTCTCCTCTGCGGCCGGTGCCGTCTCGCCTGCCGGCGCTGCCGTATCGCCGCCGCATGCCGTCACACCGAGAACCATACATCCCGTCAGAATCATTGCCAGTAATTTTTTCATAATATCCTCTCCTTTTCTACCGCAAATATTTTGTTCATAAGAAAAACGGTGTACAAACCTGGCCCCGACACCGTCTTCCCTATTCTCTTAAGTATATGTAATCTCAGATTCCTTGTCAAGAGCTTTGTATACAAATATACAAGTATCATATAGCAGTTAAGCCCTCGGCTTCCCTGTTATGCCTCCGACAGTCTGTACACAGCCATGTATCCGCTATGACAGACTACAGATCCCGCACCGCCGCCAGAATCAGCTCCTCGGCACGGTCTAAGCCCAGCTTCTCCGTATTCAATGTCAGATCAAAATTGCGGGCGTCGCCGTAAGCGCACTTCGTATAATACTCGCAGTAACGCTTCCTTGCCTTATCCACCGCGCGCACATCGTTTGCCACCTGTTCGGGCGGCACCTGATCCATCATCTTCGTCATCCGTTTCACGCGCCAGTCAAAACCCGCGTGAATAAAGACATTGAGACAGTGATCGAACTCTTTTAAAATGTAGTCCCCATTCCTGCCCACGATCACACAGCTCTCCTTGTTTGCCAGCTCTCTGATCGCATCCCGCTGCGCCTGCCAGAGTTCTTCCTCGAGAGGCTTATTATAGAAATCAAACAGACTCTGGGCAAAGCCAAAGTTTTTCGGCACCCGCTCGTCCCACTTGCGCACCTGCTCCGGATCGAGATTTTTCCCGGAAACGGCGGTCTTTAAGATGATATCCTTGTCATAGTACTCAATTCCCAAAGCCTTTGCCACCCGCTTGCCGATCTCTCCGCCGCCCGCGCCGAACTCCCGTCCTATCGTGATGATTTTTCTCATAGCCTACTCCTCCTTATTTATGCAAGATCGAATATACTGATCTGGTTCGACTCCGGCAGATTTCCCAAAAGCCCCAGCCGGTCCATCAGATCTGTGATCGACTTCGACGCCTTTGTCCGATCCCGGAAGTCATCCTTACTTAAGAACGGACCATCCTTTGCCGCCTCCACAATGGCGTCCGCCGCGCGGTCCCCCAGCCCGTCGATACTGGTCAGGGAAGGCATCAGCTTACCGTCCACGATCTGGAACAGCTTCGCCTGTGCCGAGAAGATGTCGATCGGCGTAAAGGTAAACCCTCTCGCATACATCTCCTGCACGATCTTCATATCCTTATAGGAATCCTGTTCCTTCTTGGAAAGCTCGTCGTCCCGCCGCTTATAATCCGCCATGATGCGTTCCAGATGCGCCTGCCCCTGGCACATGAGTTCGTAGGAAAATGCCGAGGCGCGAATACTGAAATATGCTGCGTAATAGGCTAATGGATAGTTGATCTTGCAATAGGCGATGCGCCATGCCATCATCACGTAGGCTGCCGCATGCGCCTTGGGGAACATGTATTTGATCTTTTTACAGGAGCCGATATACCAGTCAGGCACACCCTGCTCCTTCATGGCATCGATCCACTCGTCTTTTAATCCCTTGCCCTTACGCACACTCTCCATAATGGTAAAGGACAGGGAAGGCTCCACTCCCTGCTGCATCAGGTATATCATGATATCGTCTCTACAGCAGATTGCCGTGGAAATAGTCGCCTTACCCTCCTCTATCAGCGTCTGGGCGTTACCAAGCCACACGTCCGTGCCGTGGGAAAGCCCCGAAATCCTCACCAGATCCGTAAAGCACTTGGGCTTGGCGTCAATCACCATCTGGATGACAAACTCCGTGCCAAACTCAGGGATCCCCAGACACCCCAGCTTACAGCCGCCGATCTGCTCCGGTGTGATGCCCAGCGCTTCCGTTGACTGGAACAGCGACATCACGCCCTTATCATCCAGCGGAATCGTCACCGGATCAAGTCCCGTCAGATCCTGCAGCATACGGATCATGGTAGGATCATCATGCCCGAGAATGTCTAACTTCAACAGATTATGGTCGATAGAATGATAATCAAAATGCGTTGTGATGATATCCGTCTCCATATCGTTGGCGGGATGCTGGACGGGGGTAAAGGAATTGATATCCTCCCCCACAGGCAGCACCACGATACCGCCGGGATGCTGTCCCGTGCTCCTGCGGATGCCCGTACAGCCCGCTACGATGCGGTTGATTTCACAGACACGTTTATGCTTTCCCCTTTCCTCATAATAGTTTTTCACATAGCCGTAGGCCGTCTTGTCCGCCAGCGTGCCGATCGTGCCCGCCCGGTAGGTCTGTCCGTTTCCGAAGATCACTTCCGTATATTTATGCGCCTTACTCTGGTACTCTCCCGAAAAATTAAGGTCGATATCCGGCTCCTTGTCCCCCTTAAAACCGAGGAAGGTCTCAAAAGGAATGTCAAAGCCCTCTTTATTTAGAGGCGTGCCGCAGACCGGACAGTCCTTGTCCGGCATATCGCAGCCTGCGCCGCCGCCGTAGGCTTTTACCTCGTCGGAGTCAAAATCATAATAATGACATTTCGGGCATAAATAGTGGGGACTCAAGGAATTAACCTCCGTGATTCCCGCCATATTTGCCACAAAGGAGCTTCCCACGGAGCCGCGGGAACCTACCAGATAGCCATCCTCCACGGATTTCCACACTAACTTCTGCGCGATGATGTACATCACGGCAAAGCCGTTGGAAATGATGGAGTTTAATTCTTTTTGCAGACGGTCTTCCACAATCTGCGGCAGCGTCTCCCCGTAGAGCTCATGCGCCCTGTTATAGCAAATCTCCGTCAACTGCTTATCGCTGTCCGCGATCACGGGCGGGCACTTGTCGGGGCGCACCGGCGACATGACCTCGATCATGTCCGCAATCAGGTTCGTGTTCGTGATGACCACTTCCTCCGCCTTATCGCTGCCCAGATAAGCAAACTCCTCCAGCATCTCCTCCGTGGTGCGGAAATATAAGGGTGCCTGGTTGTCGGCATCGGGAAAGCCCTGCCCCGCCATGATGATGCGGCGGTAGACCTCATCCTCTGGATTCAAAAAGTGCACGTCACAGGTCGCCGCCACCGGTTTCTGAAACTGCTCACCCAGCCGTACAATCTTTCTGTTGATTTCCTTGATATCTTCCATGGAATGTATATTCGGCACACGTTCCGAATCGATCATGTACTGATTATTCCCCAGCGGCTGGATTTCCAGATAATCGTAAAAATTGACCAGTCTGGCGATCTCCGCCTCGGACTTCTGCTCCAAAAGGGCACGGTAAAGCTCCCCCGCCTCGCAGGCACTTCCGAGGATCAGCCCCTCCCTGTACTGCGCAAGCAGACTCTTGGGAATCCGGGGGCGTCCCGGCCGCCCCGCAAAATAAGTCAAATGGGACTCCGACACCAGCCGGTAAAGATTCATGCGCCCCACATTGTTCTTCGCCAGAATGATGGCGTGATAGGTGGGAAGCTTGCCGATGATCTGCGGACTCGCCTTCCCCCTCTCATTGATCTGCGCCAGAGTGGTGATTCCCTCCTTTGCCATCATGGGAATCAGTTTGACAAAGATCTCCGCCGTCGCCTCCGCGTCATCCACCGCCCGATGGTGGTTTTCCAGCGATACATTCAATGTCTTTGCCACCACGTCAAGCGTGTGTTTTTTCTGATTCGGCAAAAGGAGTCTGGCAATGCCCACGGTATCCACATAGGTAAAATCATGGGCGATGCCCTGTCTGTCACAGTTTTCCATAATAAAGCCCATATCGAACTGTGCGTTATGAGCTACCAGAATGCAGCCCTCACAGAAGGTCAGAAACTGCGGCAGCACCGCATCGATCTGCTCCGCCCCCATTACCATATCATCTGTTATCCCTGTCACTTTCTCGATTTCAAAGGGGATGGGCACCAGCGGATCGACAAGGGTGGAAAAACGGTCCACGATCTTTCCGCCGCTGACTTTCACCGCACCGATTTCAATGATCCTGTTCTGCGTGGAGGAAAAGCCCGTGGTCTCAAGATCGAACACCACAAAGTCCGCCCCAAAATCCTGCCCCTTCTCGTTGGCGGCAATCTCGTGCAGATCGTCTACCAGATAGGCTTCCACGCCGTAGATCACTTTGAAAAAGCCCTGCTTATCAGGCTCCGGCTCTCCCGCCTCCTTTAAGCGTGCCTTCTCCGCCTTCCACAGATCCTCCCACACATGGTTGGCATCGGGAAAAGACTGCACCACGCCGTGATCGGTGATGGCGATTGCCGGATGTCCCCACTTGTAAGCGCGTTTTACAATATCCTTTGCCTCGGAAACACCGTCCATATCGCTCATCTTCGTATGGCAGTGGAGCTCCACCCGCTTCCTGATGCTTCGATCTTCCCGGGAGGTCGTAAAATCCGATATCTTTTTGATGCCCGCGAGGGAACTGATGGTCAGCTCATGGTCAAATTTATCTACCGCCGTCATGCCTTTGAGTTTGACAAAGGCTCCCTCTTTCATAACGTCTGTTATTTCTTTGACCTGCTCATTGTGCACAAAAAACTTCACCGTCATGGTGTCCGTATAGTCCGTAACATCATAGATGAGGATCGTTCTCTCATTCTTGATCTCCCGCTTATCCATGCGGATCACCTTGCCGCGGATGACCACCTCGCCCATCTCGCCGATGATGTCCTCGATGGGGATGGCATCTTCCTCAAAATCTCTGCCGTAAATGACATCGGGATTGTCGGAGCGCTTCAAGGAACGCTTGAAATCCGACTTTTTGCCGCCGTCCGCCCCCACAAAGTCCGCACCCCCGGAAGACACCGCTTGCGCGCCGCTTTCAATATCATTCGTTATGTTATCTCGCAGGACAGCGAGATCGGCACCTTTCTCCCGTACGGCGTACCCTGCCCGCGCCGAGATTTCCGCCACCTGCATGGCGAGCCGATGCTCGTCCTCCTCACGGCGTTTCCCTACAGGCCGCTCCTTGTAGGCAAGATCGACTCTCACGGGGATTCCGCAACGCTCGTTATATATTTTTTCCAGAATCCGTACAAGTTCCTGCGATTTCTCATGTCCAAGCACCGTATCCTCCACGGTCAGCCGCAGCGTGTCACCCGAAAAGGCAAGGTCCGCCCGCTTGAACAGATTATATTCCACAGGGGACGCCTCTTTTAATTCCAGAAGAATGCTCTCCCCGTAGGCGTCCATCAATTTTTCGGGATCATACTGGGAAGAAAGTGTAAAATGCTCATAAAATTTGACCGTGACGGGCATATTGGGGAAAAACTGCCTGCCGATCTCACGCTCTACAAGGTAAACATCCTCTTTGGCGATCAGATGCTCGGAGGCGATATAAACGCGCAGAAAGTCCTTGCGTTTCGTGCTGGTCACCTTTTCCACCATGACCTTCTCGAACAGATCCTTTAGCCCCGTATCCAGTTTTAAGGTTGGAAAGACTTCAAAAAATGTTTTACTCATTCCAGTGTAACAGCTCCTCCCGCAGCGTGTCCAGAAGCTGCTCCTCCGGCACTTTTCTCACGATCTCACCCTTTTTGATCAACAGCCCTTCGCCGATGCCTCCCGCAATACCGATATCGGCTTCTTTTGCTTCACCCGGTCCGTTCACGGCACAGCCCATGACCGCCACTTTAATATCCAGAGGAATATCCCGCACCATCTCCTCCACCTGCGTGGCAAACCCGATCAGATCGATCTTTGTCCTGCCGCAGGTCGGGCAGGAAACTACCTCGATACCGCCTTTTCTAAGCCCCAGTGTCCTAAGGATCAGCTTCGCGGAATGAATTTCCTCCACGGGATCCCCCGTCAGGGACACCCGAATCGTATCGCCGATGCCCTGATGTAAGATGAGACCAAGCCCCAGCGCCGACTTAATGTTGCCGCTTGTTACGGTTCCCGCTTCCGTAATGCCGACATGCAGAGGATAATTTGTCTTCCCGGAAAGGAGCTCATGCGCCTTCACACACATCATCACATCGGAAGACTTGATACTGATGACCAATTTGTCATAACCGCAGTCCTCGATGATCCCCACCTTATCGAGAGCACTCTCCACGAGCCCTTCCGCCGTCACACCATGGTATTTCTCCACCAGCTCCCGCTCGAGGGAACCGCTGTTTACACCCACGCGAATGGGAATATTCCTCTCTTTCGCGGTTTCAACCACTGCCGCTACCTTCTCCCTGCTTCCGATATTGCCGGGATTGATGCGTATCTTATCCGCACCGTTTTCCATGGCCGCGATTGCCATCTTATAGTCAAAATGAATATCCGCCACCAGCGGAATATGAATCCTCTTTTTGATCTCGGCAAGCGCACGCGCCGCCGCCTGATCCGGCACCGTAGCGCGTATGATCTCGCATCCGGCCTGTTCCAGACGCAGAATCTGCGCCACTGTCGCCTCCACATCCTGCGTGGGCGTGTTCGTCATGGATTGAATGAGGATCGGGTTCCCCCCGCCAATTTTTCTATCCCCGATCGCAATCACTTTTGTCTGCTCTCTGTGTGTGCTCATATCTGTCTCCTAATTTGTATACACTCTTAATCATGCGGAGAATGCCTGCTTTTGGCATTCTCCAAGATGAAACTTAGAAGTTCTTTGCGAAGCAGCCTCTGCTGCGAGCATTAGAACTTCTTTTCATCTTATTATAATCGAAACTCCTCCGCAAAACAACCGCAACCCTCCGTCTGCACCAGACAAATCTGCTTTTCCACACAGCGCAAAAACCCTTTTTTCCCCGTCCCCCGCTTCCAGCGGCCGCGCTCCCGCAGATCACGCAGCGCCTCAGCCGCTACCTGATAACGCTCTCCCGGCTCCTCCATGGTGCATCGCTCCATCAGGCGCTCGAATCCCGGAGAAAGCAGCGGCTGATAGAGAGAAGGCGCAAGCTTCCCATAAGGCGGTTTCCCGGGATCCGCCCCCGTCACCATATAATAGAGCACTCTGCCAAAGGCGTAAATATCGCTGCGCTCGTCCGCATAAGGCTGCCACCCTGCCTTTCCCCGTTGTTCCGGTGCCCCATAGCCTGCCGTCCATGCCATCCGTTCCTCGCTGTCCTCGCCAAAACTTTTCAGAAAGGCTGCCCCAAAATCAATCAGCCGCAAACTGCCATCCCGACATACCATAATATTGTCAGGCTTTAAGTCTCTATAAATAACAGGCGTTTCTCTTGTGTGAAGATAGCTAAGAACATCCAAAAGCGCTTCTCCCCACAAACATGCCTGCTCCTCTCGCACACCCCCTTCTTTCCGGATATAGTTATGTAAACTCATTCCCTCGATATACTCCAGCGCCAGATACCAACCTTCCTCTTGAAAAGGTAATTCGTCCGTACACAGCCCTCCGCGAAAAAGTTCATAGACCACCGGCAGCATGGGATGCCGCAAATCCCGCAGAAAGGCAGCTTCCCGCCTGATTTCCTCCCCGGTCCCCCCATGATCCCACAGGCGCTTTAACGCTGCCCGCCTGCCGAGATCCGTATCCTCCGCCAGATACACGACCCCTTCTCCGCCCTGCCCCAGCGGACGCAGTATCCGATATTTCCCAATCTGTTCTCTCATTTCTTTTTCCTTTCTCCATTTTTAGGCGCGTCTGCGTTGGTTATCCTATTTGTACAATCTCACATAAACCGCAGATAAATTATCCCTCTCCCCCCGCTTCATGCACGCCTCCCCAATCTCCTTTAATCTTCTTTCAATCTGCGCCTCATCCCTTTGCTGCGTCGGTGACAGAACATCTCTCAATTCCTCCTCGGTGACCTGTCTTCTGAATCCGTCGCTGCACAACAGGAAGCCCTCTCCCGCTCTCGGAACGCCCACCTTATGCTCCGGCACAAAATCTCCGAAGCTGCCCACGCATTTTGTTAATTTTCCTGCCCCGACGACGTGATCCGTCGTCAGCTGCTCCATGCGTCCGCGCCGCAGTCTGTACACCCTGCTGTCCCCCAGATGCCAGAGCAGCCATTCCTTTTCCCATATCAGCAAAACCGTCATGGTCGTTCCCAGAGAAAGTTCCTCCTCCCTGCCATAACGGCGCATCTGCTGCTGCATATGCCATACCAGCCTGTCAAGCGACCTGCGGATTACCCAGCTGCGCTTCTTTGCGGCAAACATCCAAAGAAATTCCGTATAAAACCACTCTTGGAGCCGTTCCGCCACATAACCGGCGGCACTCTCTCCCTGCGAGACGCCGCCCATCCCGTCGCAAACCGCCGCCATCAGCACCCGCCCTCTGCGGGTCAGGACCTGCTGCAGCAGAAGCGCATCCTGATTACTCTTAGCCGCACGTCCCCGACACCAATATACCCCTGTCAAAAAATTCATCCTGCTAAAAACCCCCTTATTCCCAAAACCCAGTCTTTTTGTAAGCCGTGAAAATCTGCGGGAAACCCGCCAAAACCTTTATGGAATCTCCGAATGGGATTCGATGAGAACATTCTACTATATCCACTGCCAAATAACAAGACAAAAAATGCGCCGCCCTCATCGGGACGGCGCACGTGACATCCGTAACCTGCCGATACTCATCGTACCAGCTTCATGATATCGTTATACATGATAAAGACCATCAGCGCCATCAGCACCACCAGCCCCGCAAAGTGTACCATGCCCTCCTTCTCGGGCGGCACGGGCTTGCCCCGTATCACCTCCACAAGCAGGAACACCAGCCGCCCGCCGTCCAGTGCAGGAAGCGGCAAAAGATTCATAATACCCAGATTCACGGACAAGAGCACAATGATCTCCAGCATGGTCAGGATCGCATAAGGCGTACCGTAATTTTCTTCCGCCTGATCGTAACTTTCCCCCACAAACTGCGCGATCCCCACGGGACCTGCCACATCGTCCTTGGTGACTTTTCCCCGCACCAACATGCCCAAACTCTTGTAGGTGATCTTTACCCAGTATTCCACCTCGTAAAACCCATACTGAAACACCTGGAGCGGATTACATTTCATATAAGCGCCGCCGTTCGTGATTCCCATATAATAACGACCGCTATTTTTATCATACTGCGGCGTCAGAGTGGTGACCTCCGTCTTCCCGTCTCTCTCATAGGTGATTACCATCTCCTCGCCCTGATTCAGCGCGGAGATCAGACTGACCTCACGGAAAAAGTGAATCCGCTCCCGCCCAATCTTTTTGATAACGTCTCCTTTTTGCAGTCCTGCATCCTTCGCCGCCGTGATCAGGATATCATCCTCCGCCGTCGTCGTAATGTCTATGCCGTCCACATCACCCACCACCGGCAGATCCGCTCCGGAAAAAGCGCTTAAGATCACAGCTACCACAAAGGCGAGGATAAAGTTGAAAAAGGGTCCTGCAAAAACCGCGGCGATCCGCGCCCATACGCCCGCTTCCGTAAAGGAAACGCCCCGCGGACCACCTTCCTCCGCAGTCACCGCATCCGGTTCAGGCAGCGCTTCACTGCGCTCCTGTTCCACCCCATCCTCACCGTCAAACATACAGGCGCCGCCAAGAGGTAACAGCTTCAGGGAATATTTGACGCCGTTCTTCCGAAAGGAAAGCAGGGTCGGTCCCATTCCCACCGCAAATTCCACGACACGGATGCCGTTTTTCCTGCCGACGAGGAAATGCCCCAGCTCATGGGAAATCACCACTAAACCAAATATAATGACAAATAAAATAATTGTTCTGATCAA
>DETS01000057.1:0-4459 GCA_002361735.1 Lachnospiraceae bacterium UBA3282
TGAGCGTAAATGGAATTAGCGGTGCAGGCAAAACTGCTTACGAAACACTTCCGATCACACAGGCGGAAAACACAAAGCCTGCAGAGGAGACAAAGGACGGTAACGAGAAAGGCGAGAACGGCGTCGTTTACGAGCCTTCTAAAGACAGCGCTAACATACCCGTGAAGAAATACGTACAGAACACGGAGCTGGTCAACAAGATGAAAGCCGATACTGAAGAACATACAAAACAGCTGCAGAACATTGTACAGCAGCTGATGACCAAGCAGGGGCAGACATACGGCGTTGCCAACGATATGTGGCAGTTCCTTGCCAGCGGTAAATTTGAAGTAGACGCAGCAACCAAAGCACAGGCACAGGAAGACGTTTCCGAGGACGGTTACTGGGGCGTGAAACAGACTTCCGGCAGGATCCTTGATTTTGCAACCGCTCTGACAGGCGGCGATCCCAGCAAGATCGAAGATATGCGCGAAGCCTTCAAAAAGGGCTACAAGCAGGCAGAAAAGACCTGGGGCGGCGAGCTTCCCGAGATTTCCAAGCAGACCTATGATGCTGTGATGGCCGGCTTTGACAAGATGGCTGAAGAAGCAAACGCAGCGCAGAACAACGCCACACAGAACGTCCTGAATCAGGCGGCTGCAAGCCAGATCGCTACCAACTAATCGATTTCACAAATCTTTCAAAAACAAAGGCGGTGTTCCAAACGGAGCGCCGCCTTTTATCGTTCTATTTTATTCCTGATTTTGCATTGCTTTACAGTGCGTCAATCACGCCGCGGATCCCTTTCTGCTCGTAAACATCTTTATAATACGCGACCTCATTTCGAATCAGTTCGTCGATGACGCGCATCCCCAGAAGCTCCACCGGCGCCTTATCATCTGTCATGATCCGCTCCCCCGCCTGATAGGGAGTAAGCTTTTCGGAAACCACATCCATCATCCGAAAGAGGCTTTCATCCGTAACGGCATCCTTATGTTTTTGCAGATTGGCAAGCATCTGCGGATTGTTGGAGGCAAACAGTTCCCTGTTGGTAGTGCCCGCAACATCCGCTGTATAAACTTCACCAAAGACACTGCTGATCGTATCGGCAAGATAGGCATTGATGCTATCCTCGCCGCTGCCGCGCATATTCATGTTGACCACCATCACGCCGTCCTCCGTCAAATGCTCCTTCACCAACGTAAAAAATTCCACGGATGACATTTGGAAAGGAATCGTGATATCCTGATAGGCATCCACCATGATCACATCATATGTTTCGTCGATGGCATTCAGGTAAGCTCTGCCGTCATAGGTGGTGACTTTCACGCTCTCCGGCAGCTCGAAATACTGTCTTGCAAGCGCTGTGATCTTCTCGTCGATCTCCACACCCTCCACCGGCATGTCCCCGTAATAGGCAAGACATTGATGCGCATAGGTGCCCGTCCCCATACCGAGGATCAGCGTCTTACAGTCCGCCGGCTGCTCCCGTCCCGTCATCAGCGGCGCTGCCATGGCATAATCGTAATACATGCCCGTCAGCCCCTTATCTTTCATGAGAATGGACTGCACGCCAAAGAGGACGTTTGTTGACAATATGACACTATTGTCATTTTCCTTTACCTGTAAATAATTGTAGACGGACTCCCCCTCGTAGGCTAAGTCCGTTTCCCAAAAAGCAAAACTGTTTGAGGTCCCGAACACACAACAAAGAACAAACAGGACCGCCGATACCGCACATTTTTTCAGGCCGCTCTTTTTACTGATAAAGTAAATCACCCCCAAAAGCAGCAGAATTACCGCAAAGATCAGAAACGTGACCGAGGTACCCACCGCCGGAATCGAAACGAAGGTCGGAATAAAGGTGCCGATAATGCTGCCGATGGTATTAAAAGCTCCCAGCGTCCCCACGATGCTGCCGCTGTCTGAAAGACTCTGCACCGTGTACTTTGCCAGAGATGGCGTCACCGTCCCCAGCAGAAAGAGCGGAAATACAAAAATCACCATACATGCCGCAAACGCCGCCCATATCAGAAAGTTGGTATTTACCGTAAAAATAAGCAGTGCCGAAATACCCAGCACGATGTACTTACCCACCACCGGAATCGCCGCGATCCAGACTGCCGCAATCAAAATGCGTCCGTAAAGCCTGTCCGGATTGGGATTCTTGTCCGCGCTCTTTCCGCCGTAGATATTCCCCAACGCCATCGCAATCATGATCGTGCCGATGATGATCGTCCACACGATCTGCGAGGAACTAAAGTAGGGAGCAAGCAGCCTGCTCGCCCCCAGTTCCACCGCCATCACGGACATGCCCGCGAAAAATTCCGTCAGGTATAAAAAGATTTTATTCTTTAAGATTGGTGTTGTGGTCATACTTCGCTCCTATATACACTTGTTCATTTACCTATCCAGTATATAGGATTCCCGTGTATTTTACAATCTTGACTTTAAATACCGCCCTTCACCACCAAAATCTTATCCCCCGCATTGATCTCCTCCGTCGCCAGCTCATTCACTTCCTTCAGCTGCGACACAGGTACATAATACCGCTTCCCGATATCCCAAAGCGTATCGCCCGGACCCGCAATGCAGATCACCATCCCCGGCAGCTCGCTCAGTTTATTGAGATCAAGCGGCTCCACGCGGATATCCGTGACCAGATCGCGGTTCTGTACCGTAAACACGATTACTTTGAACTGCAGGGTCGCCTTCACATCCAGCTCGTCGCTGTCTAACATCGTCACCGTCAGCTGCTCCATATTACATTGCAGCTTATAAACGCTGGCAGGCAGAATATTTTCCGCCTCGATCACGTACCGGAACGGCAGCTCGTTTACAGTGGAATAAAGCGTTTTTGATCCGCCCGCTCCCAGATAGAGAGTGGTCACAAGCAGCGTTCCCGTGACGGCGATCCCATTCTCCACAATGCTCTGCTCCCCGATCCTGATCTCCCCCTCGGAGTGAATGATCTGGTACATAGGCATCTCCGGATTCCGGATCTTTGCGTGCTCCGCAATCTTGCACTTGCCGCCGCCCGCGAGCAGAAGGCTCTTTAACGGCATCTTCGTCGTCAGTGCCTCGATCTCCTTATCCACACCGTAGACATCGGAGAGCGCCTCCATATTTTCTTCCTCGTAAAGGTGGATATCCAGGTCAAGCACAGGCTCCACGCAGAAAACGCGCTCCTCCCCGTCCAGATCCTGACGCACCTCCACATTGCATTGTCCGAGATGATACTGAATGTCGGGGATCATGTTCTCGCGGCAGCCGTGGCACTCGATGATACCCGAAAAAGGCACGGTATTCTCATACCACAGCGTCCTGTCGTTGTCTCCCTCGCCCTCGTAGAGGAAGAAAGCCCGCATCTCACCCTGAATGGAGATTTTTTCTTCCAGCGCCTTAAACTCCACATGATCGAAGCAAATGTGGTGCCAGATGGTCTGGAATACATTGGGCAGATTGCCCGTCAACTCCAGCTCCTCCTTCAGGCGAAAGATATCCTTTTTATGCAGTACCAGCTCCACCACGGGATAGACACACTTGCGGTACTCTACCGGTTCCTCGTGGTAAATATCCACCGCTGCCTCGCACTCCAACTGTTCCTCGCGTTCCAGCACAAAGGAAAGAACCGCCTGCACGCTCAGTTTTCTGGAATTGATCAACCCAACCGTCAGATCCTCCAGATCGGACTGCACCAGGATCGTGTCACCGCCTGACGCTCCTTCCATGTTTACCTTTTCCTCGAAGGGAATCACCGCCTCCATGCTGGCGCACATTCCCTCCATATCCGTCAGATACAAGATGGACACCACCAGCCTGCCCTTTAAGCTGACGGCATTCTCAAAGGGACGTATCTCCTCCAAAAGAATCTCGCCCTTGCTGCCCAGCAAATAATTTGCATCCGGCTTGTTATCGGAAATATTGATATCCTCCTCTAAGACCATCTGTGTCCCGGCCCTGCCGCCGATTCGGTCCATATGTATCTTTTTCTTGACTAATTCCACAAAAAAAGCCCTCCCTGCGTATACTTGATATAAGTGTATGCCGCAGAGAGGTTGTATATGATTCTCTTATCGTATTTCCTTTTATGTTATGCTTCCACGGCTCCAATCAGATCCGTCACCTTTTCGATTCCATACTGCTCCATATAAGCCTCGATTCCCTCTACCACTTCTATGGTCGAATAGGGATTGACAAAGTTCATCGCACCCACCGCCACCGCGCTTGCGCCCGCAAGCAGAAACTCAACGGCGTCCTCCGCGCTGCCGATGCCGCCCATGCCGATGATGGGAATCTTCACCGCCTGCGCCGTCTGGTAAACCATGCGCACCGCAATCGGCTTGATTGCCGGACCGGACATGCCCCCCGTCTTGTTGGCGAGCACAAACTTTTTCCTGTGAATGTCGATCTTCATGCCCGTGATCGTATTGATCATGGAAAGTGCGTCAGCTCCCGCCGCCTCCGCCGCCTTTGCCAT
>DETS01000057.1:4752-5011 GCA_002361735.1 Lachnospiraceae bacterium UBA3282
CGCCGCCTCCGCCGCCTTTGCCATTTCCGTAATGTCCGTCACGTTAGGACTCAGCTTCATGATTACCGGCTGTTTCGCCTTTTTCTTAATCTGTGAAGTAATATCATAGAGGGAATCCGCCTTTTGTCCAAACGCAATCGCTCCCTCCTTTACATTCGGGCAGGAAACGTTGATCTCCAGCATGGAAATCGGTGCATCCGCAAGGCGCTCCACCACCTCCAGATAATCGGGAACCGTCTTGCCGCAGACATTGACTATG
>DETS01000021.1:0-34089 GCA_002361735.1 Lachnospiraceae bacterium UBA3282
CCGATTTCCTCCACTTCCATGGTCTCCACTTTCCAGCGGCGCCCCTCTGCATAATGCACATACATACGGTAGATTTCCGCCGCAAAAAGGGCTGCCTCGTCGCCGCCTGCCCCCGCGCGGATCTCCACGATCACGTTCTTATCATCGTTGGGGTCTTTGGGCAAGAGCAGAATCTTTAACTCATGTTCCAGCTCCTCTACGCGCTTCTTTGCCTCGGCGAGTTCCTCCTTCAACATCTCCCGCATGTCCTCATCGGATTCCTCGTCGAGCATCGCCAGACTGTCCTCGATATCCTGATTGCACTTTTTATATTCTTTATAAGCATTGACTATAGGAGTCAAATCGCTCTGTTCCCGCATCAATGCCCGAAACCGTTCCTGATTGTTCGCCACTGTGGGTTCACTCAGTTCATTCATGATCTCCTCAAACTTGCGGAGTAAATCTTCTAACTTGTCAAACATAATTTAGTTACCTCCCTGACAGATTAGTTTACATAACACATTCTGTCATGCTATCCGAACCAGCTTCCAAACACCACCCGGTCCAATCCCGCGAAATCTTTCACAACCTGAATCTCACAAAATCCAGCTTCTTCCATGATCCCGCGCACAGCCGCCGCCTGCTCACAGCCGATCTCAAAAAACAGCATCCCTCCGCCGTTTAGGCAAGCACCCGCCTGCTCCGCGATCCTTCTGTAAAAGGCAAGACCGTCCGCTCCGCCATCCAGCGCCATCAGCGGTTCATGCTCCCGTACCTCCGGCATCAGTGTATCGATAACACCCGTTTCTATATAAGGCGGATTCGAAACAATGATGTCAAACAGCTCTCTGCCATCGTGCTTCCCACCGCCCATACACACATCGTCCGCGTCATTCATTCCAACTATCTCATGCTCTGCTCCACATACCAGCGCACTGAACAAATCCCCCTCCAGAAACCGCGCCTTCAAATCAGGTCTTTCTTCCCGCAGTCTCTCGTAATTTTCCTGCGCCACTGCCAGAGCCTCTTTCGAAAGATCCGTCCCCACGCCCTCACAATCGTTGGAATAATGCAGGAGACTTAAGAGAATACAGCCCGATCCCGTGCACAGATCTAAGATACGCATCCCGTCGTGGAGATATTTCATCGCTTCCTCCACCAGGATCTCCGTATCCTGCCGCGGCACCAGCACATTTTCATTGACTACAAAAGTCAATCCCATAAAATCCTGTTCGCCCGTCAAGTGCTGCAGCGGCACATGCGCCGCCCGCTTTTCAATCAGCTCGCGGTATCGCGCGCACGCCTCTACCATTATTTCCCTGTCACCGTGCGCAAGCAGCGTACTTCTATCCGTCCCGCAGACATATTCCAACAACAGGCGTGCGTCCAGTTCCGCCTCATCTATACCCGCTGCTGCAAGACGCGCTGCGCCTTCTTTATATATCTCACTATACGTCATTATATATTCCTACCGCCTCAAAACAAATTGTCACTCCTGCATCCAGCTCTCATCCACCTCATATCCGAACGTCTCTTTAATATACGCTTTCCAGTCAAACACCGCCTCGACCGCGGCGATCGCCACCTCGACCATGCTCTCGTCCGGCTCTCTGGTGGTCAGTCTCTGCAGCCACATCCCCGGCGCGGAGATGATGCGCACCAGGATATTGTTGCTCTTTCCCGCCAAACGGATAATCTCATAAGAAATCCCCGCAATCACCGGGATCAACGCGATCCGCACCAGCACCCTGAGTGCAGGATGCTCCACGCGGATAAAAAAGAACAAAATCACACTGACAAACATCACAAACAGCAGGAAACTGGTGCCGCAGCGCCTGTGCTGTTTGGAACAGCGCATGACTTCCTTTACCGTCAGGGGCGCCCCCTTCTCGATGCAGTTGATGCACTTGTGCTCCGCACCATGATAGCAGTAAACCCGCCTGATATCCTTCATCAATGAAATCGCCAGTACATAGCCCACAAAAATCAGGATCCGCAGCGCGCCCTCAATGATCGCCATAAAGGAAGCGCTTCTGATATATTCCTCAAACAGGGAGGTGACAAAATAGGGCAGCACCATGAAGATCCCGATGGCGATCGCCAGGGAAACGATCATCACAATAGCGCTGAACACCTTCTCCGCCTTATCCTTAAAAATCTTGTTAAAGGCTTTGTCCGCAAAAGTCTCCTTTGCCTCTTCATCCTCATAAAAGGAAGCCGAAAAATTCAGGCAGCGCATCCCTAAGACCAGCGAGTCGATAAACTGAAATACCCCGCGGATAAAGGGAATGTCCATCAGCTTACTGCCGTGGAGGATGCCGTTGTAATGCTCCACCTCCACCTCGATCTCGCCGTCCGGTTTTCTGACCGCCACCGCATACTGCTCCTTATTCTTCATCATAATGCCTTCCAGGACTGCCTGACCGCCGATCCCGGAATATTTTTGTATTTTTTTCGCCATATTCGTTTTCCCTTCAATAAAGCAGGGTGCAGAGCATCCCTGCCCACCGCGCGGCCCGCATGCTGTGAAGCAGCTAATCTCCATATGCGGGCCTGCGCATATAAGAGAAAAGGTTGAGATAAACTCAACCTTTTTGGTAACTCAACTGTTATGATCTGTCTATTTGCTTTCCACACCGTATTTCCGATTGAACTTGTCAATACGACCGCGAGCCTGTGCCGTCTTCTGCTGCCCTGTGTAGAACGAGTGGCACTTGGAACAAACCTCCACGTGAATTTCAGGTTTCGTGGAACCGGTCACAAAAGTATTGCCGCAGTTACACGTTACCGTTGCCTGATAATACTCAGGATGGATTCCTTCTCTCATCGCTTCTTAACTCCTTTCTCAGCCTGCGAATTTACGCCCTGCGCGTAAACCTGCCGTTGAAAGTATCTGTTTCTTTCAACTTTATAATGCTTACCATATTTCCTATCGATATCATCGAAAATTCTGCCGTAGACCGACAGCTTTTATATTTTAGCATAGGACATTCGGGGATGCAAGCCTTTTTTAGATGAATTTCATCTTTTTGACCATGTTCACAAATTCCTGGTTATTTCTGGTCTTGGCAAACATATCGACCACCCGCTCCGCCGCCTCGTCCGCCTTCATGCCGTTCAATGCCTTACGAATGATATTGATGGCTTCCAGCTCGTCGGTATTTAAGAGCAGATCCTCTCGTCTGGTACTGGATTTCGGGATGTCAATCGCCGGGAATACTCTCTTTTCGGAAAGTTTGCGGTTCAGCACCATCTCCATATTGCCGGTACCCTTAAATTCCTCGTACACGACATCGTCCATCTTACTGCCCGTCTCCACCAGCGCCGTCGCCAGAATGGTCAGGCTGCCGCCCTCGCGCATATTGCGGGCCGCGCCGAAAAAGCGTTTGGGCATATGTAATGCCGCAGGATCGAGACCGCCCGAAAGGGTACGCCCGCTGGGCGGAACGACCAGGTTATACGCTCTGGTCAGGCGGGTAATGCTGTCAAGCAGGATCACCACATCCTTCTTATGCTCCACCAGTCGCTTTGCGCGCTCGATTACCATCTCGGATACGCGCTTATGATGCTCGGGAAGTTCGTCAAAGGTAGAGTAGATTACTTCCACATTGGGACCTTCGATTGCCTCCTTGATATCCGTTACTTCCTCGGGACGCTCGTCGATCAGCAGAATGATCAGGTGAGAATCGGGAGCGCTCTTAGTGATGGATTTCGCCACCTCTTTTAACAGGGTGGTCTTACCTGCCTTCGGCGGCGACACGATCATGCCTCTCTGACCCTTACCCACAGGGCTCATCAGATCCATGATCCGCATTGCCACCGTACAGCCGGGCGTTTCCAATCTGAGCCTCTCGTCCGGGAAAATAGGGGTCATATCTTCAAAGTTCTTGCGGCGCATCGCCACATCCGGCGCATAGCCGTTGATGGATTTCACATAGAGAAGTGCGCTGAACTTTTCGTTCTGTGTCTTGATCCTGGTATTGCCCTCCAGGATATCACCTGTCTTCAGACCAAAGCGCCGAATCTGGCTGGGCGCTACATAAACATCATTCTCACCCGGCAGATAGTTTTCACAGCGGATGAACCCGAAACCGTCCGCCATCACCTCCAAGATACCGCTTGCCGTGATGCCGCTGTCGAGCTCCGAAGGAAACTTTTCTTCCTCCCCCGACTGTTCCGTCCTCTTAGCAGGCGCACTCGCGGGTACAACCGACTTGACAGCCACTTCCTTGCCTGCTGCCTTGTCCTTCTCGTCCTCTTTTAACATCGCCTCCACGACCTGTGCCTTCTTCATGGTCGAAGTTCCTTTAATGCCTCTCGACTTGGCGATTTCCTTCAAATCCGCAAGTGCAAGCGATTCATATTTTTCTCTCATAAATTCCTCCTGTGATCGTTACTGTACTCTTTCGTCTGGGGATTTCACGCCTGATCCGACTTAGAAATATGAGTTTTCGTTCGTAGTTGTTATTATACACCATCTTTTTCAAAATAGAAAGCCCTTTTTTTCTTTCTTTTTCCCGCTTCAACACTTTCAGCCTTAAAGCGGCAGCCTGTTTATTTATGGCGATATGGAAGTTGACAGCCGCGCGGGTATGAGCGTAATATGAAACCAGACAAAAAATCTGATATCATTTTAAAGAAAGAAATGAGGTACTTCCATGACAACCAACGAAAAGGCGCTTAAGCTGCATGAAGAATGGCGCGGGAAGCTGGAGACCGTCTCCAAAACTCCCGTCAAGACCCGCGAAGATCTCTCCCTCGCTTACACCCCCGGCGTCGCCGAGCCCTGTAAAGTAATTGCACAGGATAAAGAAGCCGCCTACACCTACACCTGGAAATCCAACACGGTTGCCGTGGTCTCGGACGGCAGCGCGGTACTGGGGCTTGGCAATATCGGTCCCCACGCGGCGATGCCCGTAATGGAAGGAAAAGCAGTCCTGTTTAAGGAATTTGGCGGCGTCAACGCCGTACCGATCTGCCTGGATACGCAGGATACCGAGGAGATTATCAAAGCCGTGACCTGGCTGGCTCCGGGCTTTGGCGGCATCAATCTGGAAGATATCAGCGCGCCCCGCTGCTTCGAGATCGAAGAGCGGCTCAAGGAAATCCTGGACATCCCCGTTTTCCACGACGACCAGCACGGTACCGCCATCGTGGTTCTTGCCGGCATCATCAACGGCTTAAAGGTGGTAGGCAAGAAAAAAGAAGACTGTAAAGTGGTCGTAAACGGCGCCGGCAGCGCGGGCGTAGCCATTACCAAGCTTCTTTTGACCTACGGCTTCCCCAATGTGGTGATGTGTGACAAAGTAGGCATCGTCGGAAAAGACACCGAAGGGCTCAACTGGATGCAGAAGAAGATGACGGAAGTGACAAACTTAAACAATGAGACCGGCACGCTGGCGGACGCTCTGCGGGGCGCGGATATCTTTGTGGGTGTCTCCGCTCCAAATATCGTAACACCTGATATGGTATCCTCCATGAACCGCGATTCCATCCTCTTTGCGATGGCAAACCCCGTGCCGGAGATCATGCCCGATGTGGCAAAGGCGGCGGGTGCGCGAGTCGTGGGCACGGGTCGCTCCGACTTCCCTAATCAGGTCAACAACGTCGTTGCCTTTCCCGGCATCTTCAAGGGCGCTCTCGAGGGACGCGCCGTGCAGATTACCGAGGAAATGAAACTTGCTGCGGCACAGGCAATCGCCGGTCTTGTTCCGGAAAATGCTCTTTCCGAGGATAACATTATGCCGGAGGCGTTCGATCCAAAGGTGGCGGAAGTGGTCGCGGAGGCGGTGAAATCCCATATTAAGCCATAAAGTCTGCACAAATAATCAATAAAGGAGTCAACATGACACAGGACCCCCTCACCTTGTATAAACTGATTACCCTCTACATGCTGGATCGCGTCGCCTTTCCCCTGACAAAAGCGCAGATCGGCGACTTTCTTCTGGGGCATGACTATACGAATTTTCTGACGCTGCAGCAGGTGATTGCGGAGCTGATCGACGCGGAGCTGATTCACGCCGCCTCCAGGCGCAACCGCACTTATCTGGAAATCACCGACGAGGGGAAAAGTACGCTCTCCTACTTTGAGAACCGCATAAATGACTCCATCAAGGAAGATATCGCCTCCTTTTTTGCCGAGCATGAGATGGAGATGCGAAACGAAGCCGCCATCGTAGCCGACTACTACAAGGCGACCACAGGTGAATATGAAGCCAGACTTTTGATCAAAGAAAAGGACGTGACAGTGGTGAATCTCACCCTGTCCGTCCCTGACGAAGATACCGCCGCTGCCCTCTGTACCAACTGGCAGAAAAAATATCAGGATATCTATCAATATCTGATCTCACAGCTTTTCTGACCGTTATACGTTCTCGGTCTCTCTGCGCTCTGAACTCTTTCTAATCCACAATGCATCAATGTTTCTTAATAATTTGATCCCAACTTGAAACACCGATCACTCGCAGAGCAAAATCCGTATACTGCGCCGATTCCGGCGTGTCCACATACTTGAAAGCCTCGTAAATGGACTTTCTGCCGCCGCCCTGTGTACAGATGCCCAGAGCCAGCCCCTGCGCCACCTCCTCGGGAGCGTCCGTTTCCCTGGAGAAAAGCATACTGTCTACATACTGATTCGCCTCAATGACCTTATAAGCATATACGAAGGAAGCCGACTGCAGATCCTGCCCCTGCGAGGAAGTGTATCCCATCTCACTCAAAATCAGGTGACGCACCTCGCCGTCGTCCGTGCGCATTTCCGGCTTTTGCAGATAGTCTGTCAGCACATGCAGATTTTTAATGGTGATAACGGGCGTATTCTCCGTCTCCAACACGTAGGAGGCTGCCCGCCCGCCGCTGCTCCAAGCCTTCGCGCTGGTCAGCGGATAGTTGTAAGGATGCTGCGCCAGCCCCCAGTCGATATTTCCTTCCGCCTTCAGATTACGGTTAAACTCGTCCAAAATATCCTTGGAGGCATAGCCATTCTTGGAATACAGACTCTTGCCCCACTGCTGATCCAGCGATATATAGACTCTGGCATTGCCGTTTACGCTTAAAAAGGCATTGTAAAAGACGCGAAAGGCTCTGGCATACTCATCCACATAACTTGCCGTGTCCATATGCTCGATATGGTTCCATTCGCTTCTGGCGTTGATTTCATTGCCAATGACCCAGTTCATGACCTTACCGTGACCTGTTCCCGAATAGCGGTTTGCCAGAAAGGAAGCAATAGCAGCTATAGTCTCCGTCCCACTCTCGTCCGTAGCATTGAAAGCATAATAGGGTGCATGACCGCCCGACCGCGCCTTGGGATGGATCAGCTCCGGTCGGGAAGAGATATCGTTTAAGACAATCGCCGTGGTGATGATCCCCCTGTTTGTAAGCTGCGTAAAGATATAGTCATACTCCGCGATAATCTGCCCGTTAAAGGCATAGCTTTTTCCATTGTAAGTATAGTGGACCGTAGGATAATAGTCGTTGCTCGTGGGTCCAAGAATCCTGCTTAACGGGATATTGTATGCCGCATGCCTTACTCCCAGATCGTCAAGTTCCGTCGTCCTAAGCTTCTCGGGATCGACAAGCAGTCCTTTTTTTGATTTCGTATCACCAAAGGAAGGCATATATTTGGCAATGGCTTCGGGATTCGTGATGTAATGCGGTCTGGTAATGGGCAAAAATGCGCCGTCCTTTTTGACTGCCACCACAAACTTGGAAAAAAGCCGCGAGCCGGTGGTGTTATAATTCAAATTGACCGAAAAGGTCAATTCTACATCCTTCTGATCCTCAATAATGTATTCGCTGGTCTCAAGATCAGTCTGATAGGTCTTCTCCTCAAAGAGATAATAGTACCCGTCATCGCTGATCGCAAGATCCTTTGCCTTCATGGTAATATCAATCTTGCCGGTCTCCGTATTGATCAGGCAGCTCTCGATAGATCCAAAATCCGCCGCATTCTCCGCGGTGACCTCCACTTCCTTCGGTCTGTTTCGGATTCCTTCTAACATATAGCGCGCCGCATCCACTAACGCCTGTGTGGTGTCCTTGCCGGCGTTTTTCCTGACACTCTCCTTGCGGTGCTGCGTCTTACTGTACTCGGCTAACTCCACGGCCTCCATATGTACCATGGCTTCCACCGCCTCAGAGTCCGCCCGCAAAAGCTCCTCGTGCATGGTCACAAAATAGCCCGCACAGACACCTGCCGCAGACAGCAAAACAGCGCAGACCGCGAGAAGGATCCATTTGCGCCTTCTCCTCTTTCTGCCGTTTTGTACCGCCTTATTTACAATCGTCCTACCGTCGTCCGCTGTATCGGTTGTTCCCATGGGATTTCCTTTTCTCTTGCCAATCTGGCTGTGCGCGTATGCGACAGCTTAGTCCATTGTACTATATTGCCCGCCAAAAGTCCATGTTTAGTTCAAAATGAGCTCATCCACCGTCACGAACTCGTAGCCCTGCTTTTGCAGGATATCCACGATTTCAAGGGCTGCCGACACACTGGAAGAATATTCGTCATGCATTAAAATAACAGAATTTTCCTTTGCCTTGCTTGTAACTTTTTTCACAATCCCCGACACATCAGTGCTGCACCAATCCATCGGATCGATATTCCAGAATACGGGAAGCATCGTAAGCTCCATCTCAAAGCTCTTATCCCAACTGCCATAGGGCGGTCGCACAAACTGCACCTCCTCCCCCGTGATTTCCATCAACAGCTCATTGGTCTTTACAAGCTCCGCCTTAAATGTTTCCCTGTTCTTTTTATTAAGCTGGATATGACTGTAGGTATGATTGCCGATCAGATGCCCTTCCTCCTGCATCCGCTTTACCAGTTCCGGATGCGCCTTTGCCTGCTTCCCCATCAAAAAAAAGCTGGCTTTTGCTCCCCGCTCCTTTAAGCCGTCCAGAAGCTGCGGCGTCCATATGGGATCCGGTCCGTCATCAAAAGTGATCGCAATCTTTGGATTTTCCACTGCTTCCTCATGATTTGCAACACATGTTATTTTTTCTATGATTCCGTTCGGCTCCTCCCGCTGCATCATGATACCCAATCCACCCAAAAGCACCGCACACAAAAGAAGCGCTGCGCTCCTGAGCATCCTCTTTTTTCCGCTCATCACAGAACAACACCCGCAGTATTTCTTCTTACTTTCATGTATATGCCGGGTCATGCCGACAGATTCAGCATCCCGTCATCCCTGTAAGCGAATCTGAAAGGCTTTCGCGTAACCCTCGCCAAAGCGCTGGTTTAAAACAAGCTTTCCTCCGTGCATCTCCACAATCTTTTTGGCAATCCCCAGCCCTAAACCACTGCCTCCTTCCGATGTACGGGCTCTGTCCGCCCTGGTAAAGGGCTCAAAAATATGCTCCGCGAAATCAGGGTCGATAGGATCGCCGTCATCTGCCACCGTGATCTCATAGTCGTCCAGCCGCACCAGGACCCGCCCCCCTTTCTTTCCGTACCGAAGCGCATTCGTAAGCAGATTCGTAATTGCCCGCCCAAGCTGCAGCGCATCCATCTCAAAGGCTGCATCCTCCTCCGCTATTTCAGTAACAACCGTTATTCCTTTATCCTCAAAATCCGTGTAGAGAAGGGCTGTCATCTTGCGCACAAGTTCTGCCAGATTTCCCCGCTCCTTATGCAGGACAAACCCTTCACTCTCCAGCTTCACATACTCAAACAAAAGCGTGAGCAGCTCGTCCATCCGCAGGGATTTCTGATAGATCACATCCAGATAGGACTGCCGCTTTTCCTCTGCCACCAGCCCTTCCGACAAAGCCCTGCTGTAACCGCAGATGGTAGTGATCGGCGTCTTGATGTCGTGGGCAATGTCCGACAGGAGAAGATTACGTCGTCTCTCGAACGCCTGCTGCTGCTCCTTTTCTTCTTCCAAAAGTTCGTTCATCTTTCCCGCCACCATGCGGCAATAAAAGAAGCCCCCCACCAGATAGGGCGCCATGCGCAGCTCCAGCAGAAAGAGCACGACGCAAAACATGCCAAAGCGCAGCAGGCGGTCTGAAATACCGCCTGCGTAAGACGCGTTGACACTGATCTGGATTCCCCATGCGCCGCTGCCCATTCCCTGCTTGACCCATTCCGAAAGATCGCCCGGCAGGAAATCTGCCAGAAAATAGCATAACAGATGTAATAAATCAGCAATCACGCTGCCGTCGCTCACAAAGCGAATGTCCAGATAAGAAAGAAGACGGTACAGCAGGGGGAAGCCCAGGGCGCTGAAAAAGAGATTGAGCAATTCTCCGCATACATACATGACTGCCATCAGGATCAGGAAACGCCTGATCAAAAACCATCTTAAATCCTGCTTATCGATACGCATTTTTTACTCCTTTTCCATACGGTAGCCCAGCCCCCTGATGGTGGTAATATATTCCCTGCCGTCGTGGCTGAGTTTCGCGCGAAGCTTAGAGATGCACACCATCACGTTGTTGTCGGAAACCATATAGTCCTCCTCCCAGCCCGCCTCAAAAAGCTGCTGCTTGGTAAACACTTTTCCCGGATTCTCCATAAAGAGTCTGAGGATGCGAAACTCCACGGAAGTCAGTTCGACCCTCTCCCCCTTACGGTACAGAAGACAGGCGTCCAGCTCCAGCCGCAGTTCTCCCAGCGTCAGCACACCACCCTCCACGTCCTGCTTTTCTCCCGCTCCCAGCGCATAAAACCTGCGCAGATTGGATTTTACGCGCGCCACTGCCTCCAGCGGGACAAAAGGCTTCGTAATGTAATCGTCCGCCCCCAGATCAAGCCCCAGAATCTTATCCGAATCGCTGGTCTTTGCCGAAAGCATGAGCACCGGGAGGTTATTGCCCTCCCGGATATTCCGTAACACCCGATATCCATCCAGCCCCGGCATCATAATGTCCAAAATTGCCAGATCGACCTTTTCCTGTTTCAGCAGCCTGTCAGCCTCGATCCCATCCGCCGCCTCTATGATCTCATACCCTTCTTTTTCCAGATACAGACGGAGTATATCACGAATCTGCGCTTCATCGTCTGCTATCAAAATTTTATATGCCATGTGAATGTCCTTTCGGTTAACAAATGATACAGTCTACTGCATCCTTTACTGTTCCGCAATCATAACAGGTGTTCCTTTTAGTTCGTCGTAAAGCGCCGCGAAGGTCAGGTTCCGATAGGGATTCACGTAAAAGATCTCTACCACGCCAAATGTCAGTACACCGAGAAAATCCCAAAGGATGAACGACAGCCCCAGTACAAAGGCTCTCCATTTATGACCGTTCATCATTTCACGGCTCCTCTCAAGCGCCTCATGATAATCCATATCCGGAGATTCCGAAAGAATATAAGGCACCATCAGGTACTGGTATGTCTTCACGATACCCGGTATCACAAACAGCAGCGTCCATAACACGATGGAAAGATCCCTGTGAAACATAACCTTCACCACATTTTTGTAGGAGTGATCGTATGCAAAGGCAATCTCCTTGACCTGCGCCACATCCTCGACACTCTTACGCATAAAGCGCTTGCCGCCCACCTCAAAGGGGTTTATGAGGAAAATGTCCACTGCGATAAGTACCGTTAAAAGGAAGAAAAACACAATTAAAAAAATAATGATTGCGATAATGCCTACAATAATTTCTTCTTCGTTAACTTTAATCGCAATGCCATCCAATTCCACCTCATTACGTCCAATCGCCATTGCCACAGCTTCGTCCGCACCGGGCAGCCCCTGCTCACCATTCACACTGACAATGCTCTCTGCGACGGTCGCCGCCTCCTGCGTGCTGCTGTCGGAATCGGACGTCTGAAACACAGACGTTGAAAAGTTGTAACCACCTGCCTCACAGCCTAAAAACAGCAGAAGTGTCGATACCAGCACCAGTTTCCAATAATTTCTTTGCAGGGCTGCCTTCGCCCGTTCTTTTAATTTTCTTCTCGTCCACATATTGTTTTCCTCTCTTTTCTGTTTTGTGTTTCCTGTCTACATTGACAGGATAGCACCGCATTCTTAAAGGAAAAGAGCATCCGCCTTAAGTTAACCTTAAAGTGAATGCCCTCAGTTCTCCTCCAAATTCATATATTGCAGATAGAGCGCGGCAAAGTTTTTCCGCTTCGCCAGATTGATGCTTTCCACCGTAATACCGGAAGAAAGCGTCTCCTCAAAGGCGTCTCTGTCGATTCTGCCCTCCCACAGCGCGCGCCCCATCAAAAAGGCGCCTGCCAGCGAAGTATTTCCCACGACCTGCACCCTGCCCCGCAGTACGGCAGGCAAAAGTCCGATGGCATACGCCGCCTCTGCATCCAGCTCATAGCCGAAGCCTCCTGCCAAATACAGCCTGTCCACCTTGGGGCAACCCGTTTCCTGCCATAAGATCTCGATTCCGGCACGGATAGCGGCCTTCGCCATCTGCAAGGCACGGATATCTTCCTTTTTCATGCGGCAGGAAGTTCCGTCTCCCGCTTTCCCGGCACCACCATTCGGCATCCGCGCCTCGGCAGTACGGTTCCCGACTGCCTCCGTGAACATATGGTTCCGTACCGGCTCCACCGGCACTCCCTCGGTAAAATAGGGTTCCGAAAGCAGCCCCGTCTCATCCAGAATCCCCCGCCGCAAAAGCGATGCCGTAAGGGCAATGCGATCTGTCCCGATGAGGGCGCTCTCCCCGCTCCCCTCAAACGCCGGGCCTGCCGCCGTCGCCGTGACCAGCATGTGCCTGCCGTCCGTGATCGCCATCTCGCCGTTGGTCCCCAGATCGATCAAAAAACGCACGCCGCCCGCATCCTCGAGACCGGGCACCATCCGCATCGCGTATAGTCCTGCCACCACATCGCCTCCCACAAAGGCGCTGATGCCGGGGGCAAGATACACCGGCAGGTTTTTCACATCGGTTTCGCCCAGACAGGCAAACAACTCGGAAATCGTGGTCTCTTGCACGCCAATCTCTACCGGCGTAAAGGGGCTTCTCCCCAAACTCTGCACATCATATCCCATCAGAAGGTGTTCCATTGCCGTATTTCCTGCAAGGCACATGCAGCAAAGCTTTGCCGCCCCCTTTTCAGGATCGCCCTCGCGCATCGTTAGAAAAATGAGAAAGCGCCGCAGTCCCCGCAGCAGCGATTCACAGACCAGTCTCTGCAATTCCTCCCTGTGTCCCGCACAGGAAGCCTGTATCCGTGAAAGTACATCTGCCCCGTAACTCCGCTGCGGATTGTGTTCACAGTAGGTATCGACTGCCTCCCCTGTTTTCATGGACACAAGCTGCATGGCGATAGTGGTGGTGCCTAAATCCACGGCGATCATATATTCAGTAACACCCGATGTTTTTATCGCATTTTTTACACGGTCCGTCGGCTGATTCGAGCATTCCGTAACGCCTGCTGTTTGATTTTCTGCACGTTCTTTTTCTTGACCGCTTAAGTCAATATTTTCTGACACAAGTATCGTTTTTGTCAAAATCGGAACCGCCGGCTCCTCCTTTTTCAGCAGTTTGATCACGCAGTCGGTCCGCGGCTTCGCGATACAGGCAAGGCGGTATCCCCGCCGCAGCTCCTCCGGCGAAAAGCGCTTTCTCTCTAATGGAGAAGGCATCGGCGCTCCATCCAAAAACTGCACCGCACATCTGCCGCACTCTCCTCTGCCGCCGCAGAGACTGCCCGTAAGCAAACGGTTTTCCTGTAAAACTGACATAATTGTCATAAAAGGATCCTGTGTCAACAAGATCCTTTTTAGCTTCTGTTCTTCTCCGACGGTATTCTGTTTTTCGTCATCAATAACAACCGTGATTTTTATTTTCTCAGACAAACTGATTTTTCTCCTCATCGTAATGATAGTCAATACTTTTCAGTTTTTCGACGATTTCATCTCGATCTGCGTCCAAGTCTTCGCAGAGCTGATCCAGACTGCCATAAAAATCGCGCAGTTTTAAGTTTACATAACTCAACAGCATCACAGGGTCTTTTGGCACCTTTCATACCTGCCTTTCATAAGATAACGCCTTCTATCCATTATAAAATAACACATTTTATTGCCGTGACATCTCCACCCGATAGGTCTTCCCGTCGCTTACTACCCGACCCATACTGCCGCAGATCAGAGGCATCATCGGGGAAATATGCCCGATGTCCACATCCATCAGAACCGGCACCCGGTATTGTTTCAGCATCTCGGTCACAGCCTGATATTCGTCGATTCCAAATTCCTCCGCACCCATCCCCGATCTCGGTCTGCCGATCAGGAAACCGCTGCAATGTCGAAACCAGCCCGCATGTTCCATCTGCCACATGGCACGGCGGATTCCCATGAGATTCAAGCCGCAGGCTTCCAAAAACCAGAGGATGCCGTCATCCCGGTAGCGGTCTGAAAAGTCCGTCACCTTGTCATAGCCCGTCCCCAGCAGGTTGACCAGACAGTCCACGCAGCCGCCGAGGAGTCTGCCCGAAAATTCGATCTGCGGTGTATCTGCCGCCCCCGTCTCCTTCTTGCCTGCCGCCAATTCAGCCGACTTTCCGTTTTCTCCTGCCGCAAGGCTTTCCACATTCGTCCTGCCGTCGGGCAGAAGATATTTGATCACAGAAGGTTCCGTCAGGTTGTAAGGCACACAGGGATGCTCCTCATCTTTCAGAGATTCCTTCTCCCAGCGGTCGTAGCCTGTCATGGTCAGCTTTTCCCCCCGCAAAAGCGCCATCGTATCCGACAGCGATTCATGCCAAGGCTCCATGCCAAAAGTTCCCGCACAGGGACCGTAGATGGAGGCCGTGTCACACAGCGTCGTTAAAAGGAAGGTAAAATTTGTGTTGTCGGAGTACCCCAGATACCACTTCGGCTCCGCTTTCCGAATCCGTTCAAAATCCACATAATCCAGAATCTCACACATCAGCTCTCCGCCGCCGCAGGAAATGAGGATATCACTGTCTTGGTCGCAGTACCCTTCCGTCAATTCCTGCCCGCAGGAGCGCGGCGTGCTGCTGATACCGACGCCGTCCCCCGCATAGCAGTTGGGACCAAGCTTCATGCGATAGCCCATCTCCGCCCATTTTTTCTGTGCGTTGTCAAATGCGCTTTTGTAAGGTTCGATGGCGCAGCCGCAGGAAGGCGCCACAAAACCGATCGTTCCGTTATCTTGTAAAAATTGGGGATACCTCACCGCCGTTTTCCTTTCCTTCCAGCAAATTTCATTCTATCCCGTATGATACTTTATTTTCTCCGCGCCGTCAACGCCTCATTCTCCACAGTGATGAGGATGGTATCCTTCGCGTCCACCTGATCGGAAAGAATCAGCTTTGCGGACAGCGTCTCCACATGCTTTTGAATATAACGCTTCAAAGGTCTTGCACCGTACACGGGATCGTAAGCATTGTCCACGATAAACTGCGCCGCCTCGGGCGAAAGCTCAATCGACAGTTCCCTGTCGGCAAGCCGCCTGTTGAGGTCATCCACGATCAGCCGAATAATGCCGCTGATATTGTCCTTTGTCAAAGGCTTGAACAGGATCGTTTCATCCAGACGATTCAAAAATTCCGGTCGGAAATGATTTCGCAGCTCGCCCATCACCAGACTTTCCGCCTGTTCTGTGATCGCTCCCTGCGCATCGATCCCCTCCAGCAGATACTCCGCGCCGATATTGGAGGTCATGATCAAGATGGTGTTCTTAAAGTCCACCGTCCGCCCCTGTGAATCCGTGATACGCCCGTCGTCAAGCACCTGTAAGAGCACATTGAAGACATCGGGGTGCGCCTTTTCTATTTCATCAAAGAGCACCACTGAGTAAGGTTTCCTCCTGACCGCTTCGGTCAACTGACCGCCCTCCTCATAACCGACATATCCGGGAGGCGCTCCCACCAGCCTGGATACGGAATGCTTCTCCATATATTCACTCATATCGATACGGACCATATTCGTCTCATCGTCAAAGAGCGATGCCGCCAATGCCTTGGCAAGTTCCGTCTTACCCACGCCCGTAGGACCGAGGAACAGGAAGGACCCAATAGGCTTGGTGGGATCCTTGATGCCCGCCTTGGAGCGGATGATCGCATCCGTTACCTTGGTCACGCCTTCATCCTGCCCGATCACCCGCTTGTGCAGCTCCTCGTCCAGATGCAGAGTCTTGTTGCGCTCGCTCTCCGTCAGCTTTGCCACCGGAATACCCGTCCAACGGGAAATGATCTTCGCGATTTCCTCGTCGGATACGCTCTGATGCACTAAAGAGAGATCTTCCTCCCCGACACGGTCCTCCTCGATCTCCAGCTGTTTTTTCAGATTAGGCAACTTTCCGTAGCTTAATTCCGCCGCCTTCTCATAATCGCCGTCCCGCTGCGCAATCTGGATCTGGCTGTTCACTTCGTCGATTTCCTCACGGATCTTCGATAATTTCTCAACGGACGCCTTCTCATTCTCCCACTGCGCCATGCGGTTTTTCAGTTCTTCCTTAAGTTCCGCCAACTCTTTCTGCAAATGGGAGAGCCGCTCACGGCTTAGATTGTCATCCTCCTTTTTCAGAGCCGTTTCTTCTATTTCTAACTGCATGACCCTGCGCTGCAGTTCATCGAGCTCTGTCGGCATGGAATCCAGCTCTGTCTTGATCAAAGCGCAGGCCTCATCCACCAGATCGATCGCCTTATCCGGCAGGAAACGGTCGGAAATATAACGGTTGGAGAGCACTGCCGCGCTCACCAGCGCATTGTCCATGATTTTCACACCATGGTAAACTTCGTAGCGTTCCTTCAGTCCCCGTAAAATCGAAATGGTATCCTCCACCGTAGGTTCATCCACCAGTACCGGCTGAAAACGCCGCTCCAACGCCGCATCCTTTTCAATATACCGGCGATACTCATCCAGCGTGGTCGCACCGATACAGTGCAGCTCGCCCCGCGCCAGCATAGGCTTTAACATATTGCCCGCATCCATGGCACCGTCCGTCTTACCCGCGCCCACGATCAGATGCAGTTCGTCGATAAAGAGGATGATCTGCCCGTCGCTGTTTTTCACATCGTCCAGCACCGCTTTCAGACGTTCCTCGAACTCGCCCCGGTACTTTGCACCCGCTACCAGCGCTCCCATATCCAGGGAAAATATTTTCTTATTCTTGAGTCCTTCCGGCACGTCGCCCCTGACGATCCGCTGCGCCAGCCCTTCCGCAACTGCCGTCTTACCGACACCCGGTTCCCCGATCAGCACGGGATTGTTCTTCGTTTTGCGGGAAAGGATGCGGATCACGTTGCGGATCTCGCTGTCACGCCCAATCACAGGGTCGAGCTTCTGGCTCCTCGCCTTTTCCACCAGATCCTGTCCGTATTTTTCCAAGGTATCGTAAGTCGCCTCCGGATTGTCCGAGGTCACGCGCTGATTGCCGCGCACCGTGGAGAGCGCCTGCAAAAACCGCTCCCTCGTAATGCCAAACTCGCGGAAAATCTCTTTGATTTCCTTATTGGGGTGCTTTAACATGGCAAGGAACAGATGCTCCACCGACACATACTCGTCGCCGAGCGCCTTTGCCTCGTCTTCCGCACCGATCAGCGCCTTATTCAAGTCCTGACCGATATAGATCTGACCGCCCTGCACCTTGGTGCGCTTGGCAAGTGCCTGCTCCACTCGGTTTACATAATATTCTTTCTGAATCTCCATCTTCTCGATCAGCTTTAAGATCAGACTGTCGTCAATGGTGAGCAGACTGTATAACAGATGTTCCTGCTCGATCTCCTGATTGCCGTACTCGTAGGCAAGCTTTTCACAGCGTTCCACCGCCTGTATGGATTTTTGGGTAAATTTCGTTAAGTTCATAGCAGCCTCCCTTCTGTGCAGACGGTCTGCACAAAGCCCTTTTCGGGTGATTCTTCTGCTTTTCTTCTGCTTACATCATCACATTACATCGGATTGTTAGCACTGTCAAGAGGTGAGTGCTAATAAATTTATTAAAAATTTGCAAACCCGGTATTATGCGGGTTTACGAGTCACAGGAGAATGAATAAACACCTGACTGCAGTTCAAATATCATATCCCCACCGTCCATTCCTATATAGGTAACGCCATCGGCTTTTTCAACAGACACACCGCTCTCCCTATAATCCCCCGCAGGCAAATATAACGTCGCAGTGGTATTGGCGGGAACCGTCGCTTCATACAACAGCCCGGTTTCCGTCTTCGTCCATGTACTCACGATCGTACCGTAAACCGAATCATAGCTGCCCTTTACATAGGTCAGGCTGCCGCCGACAGAAGGCTGCAAAAAGAAATGTTTGAAACCGGGATGCTCCTCGTCACGCTCGATTCCCGCAGAATAGCGATACATCCACTCGGCAACAGATCCGTAAGCGAAATGATTTAATGACCCCTTAATATAGTAATCTCCGGCTTCATTCTGAATCGAATAAGCATTCCAGTCCTCCCATGATGTGGTAGCTCCCCGCAAAACATTGTACAGCCAGCCGGGTGCTTCCTCCTGTTCCAACAGCGCATAAGCTAAATCATCACGCCCAATATCGCACAGCGTCGGATTCAGGAAACTCAACCCCGCAAATCCGGTGGTCAGATGGTTGTTATTCCATTCTACGATCACAGCCAGTCTGTCCGCGGCACTCTCCCTCAATTCTTCCGGAAACAAACCAAAAGCCAATCCCAACACATAGGTCGTCTGCGTGTCATAAGTGGTCGCGCCCTCTTCAGTAACGAAATTCGCAATCCACGCAGCCTTGAAATGATCATGGTATTCCATAAACCTCGCGGCATCCTCCGTTTTACCGATTGCCGCCGCCATCTTAGATAATAACTCGCAGGAATACGCTGACCAGGCTGTATTGACACAGTCACGGGCAGGATTGCTCAGTGTCAGATGGTCTCCATAGCCACTGTCGGGGCGGAGCCAGTCCACGCTGTTGCATACCAGATATTCAACCCACTTACACATCCCCTCATAGGAATCCTCAATGATCTGCGTGCTTCCATACTGTTGATACAGATTCCATGTGATGATAACAATCGCATCTCCCCAGCCGTTGTTGCCGCCATTGCCGCCTTTTCCGTTATCCTCCACATACCCAAGCGTACGGGGCGCCATGTCTGCGACAGAACCGTCCTCTCTCTGGGTATCCGCTAATTCCTGTACATAGTCAGCATAGAAATTCAGGACATCGGCATGATATGACGCCGTGCGGGAAAAAATCTGTGCATCTCCACTCCATCCGAAACGCTCCGTTCTCTGGGGACAGTCAGTTGGCAGACCGGTAAAGTTCCCTATCTGACTCCAATAGGAATTGGAATATAATTGATTGATCTTTTCACTGGAAGTCTCATAATAGCCGGTGCGCTCCATATCGGAAGATAATGCCAGCGCTTCCACCTTTATGATCTCTACGGATTCATCCAGATTCACAAATTCCATATAACGAAAGCCATGATAAGTAAATACGGGACTGTAAGTTTCACCCCCGGCAATGCCTTTCAAAAAATACTGATCGGTCTGCTGTGCCCCTAAAAGATTACGGGTATAAACCGTGCCGGGACTCCCATCTGCCGTAAGCAGGTGTTCTTCATTCAGCCACTCGCCGTGCCGCATGGTGATCACATTCCCTGCCGTTCCTTTCACGGTAACGCGCACCACGCCGGTCAATTCCTGCCCAAAATCGTAAACCCGGCAGCCGGCTTTCGGCTCAGTTACGGAAACAGGCTCCAGAATCTCCACCGCACGGACAGGGGGATCGAACTGCGCCACCAACTTAAAATCATGATTCTTACCATTCACATCCGTAGGACGGCGGACAGCGACAGTCTGCCATGAATCATCCGCAAAACCAAACTCACACCAGCCGTCCGCTTCCTTATCCGCCCTGTAAATCTCACCCTGCCAGAAACTATTGGTACGGATCGGGCCATCGTCATACAGTTTCCATGTATCATCCGTGACGATCACATCCTGCTCCCCATTTTCATATGTGATCACCAGCTTGCCTAAAAAAGCCAGATGGTCCCCCCAGACAATGCCTGTATTATCTGTTGACGTATTCCTGTCATACCAGCCGTGTCCCAGATACAGTCCCATGGCATTGCCGCCCTCTTTGACCAGATCAGTCACATCAAATGTCTGATAGGTAGAGCGGATATTATATGCCGCCGCTCCGGGATTAAAGTACGTATCTGATATTTTTTCCCCGTTGATATAAAAGTCATAGATACCGGCGGCGGCAGCATAAAGCCGCGCACTCTTTATGGCGCCTTTTTCCGCAGTAAACTCCTTGCGCATCATGGGCGCCGGATCGTTCTCCATAGAATAAGCAGTGGGCGTAGCGATTACCGCACCGTTATGCCGATACCACCCGTCATCGGTCATATCAATAAAGACCTCCCCGAAAATGGTATTGTACGGATCGGAAAAGTCCTCATCATATATCACTTCGCCGGTCGCATCGTTGACAACCCTGAAGGATTGATAATATACCGCTTTTTCACTGCGTCCCGCGTTCATGCCAAAGCCGCAGTCGGTACCTCTTATATAGCCGAAATCCCCACCGGCTGCTTCTTCATCATCAATGTAAACTGTCAGCTTCTGTTCCGCCGCCTTCAAGGTCAGCTTAAACGCCCTGCTTTTCAGATCGGCAGCCGAAAACTTGTCCGTTTTACCGCCTCCGCTCTCCGTCCACTCACCGAGACGGTTTTCCCGATACCAGCAGATTGCAACCGTATCATCCTCCTCATAGTTGACTTTCAGATTACAGGAAGATCCGTCCTGCGGCGTATATCCCCAGACAATGCTGGCATCCCCTTCCGGCGCCCTGACCACAGCCTCCACCGTAAAATAGGGATTGGCTTCGCTGTCATAAAGCGGCTCCTCCGGTGCCGCAATCCACTGCGCATCACTCCAATCCCCATCCATAAGCGCAGTCTCGAAGTATGCTTCCTGTGTGGAAAGAACAGCCTTTTCGTCTTTATCCCAAACCTTTACCTGCCAATAATAACGGGTACAGGGTTCCAGAGGTTCACCTGCATAACGGATATCCACAGCGTCACCGCTTTCTACCCTGCCGCTGTCCCAGACATAAACACCGTTTGCCAGATTCTCCGCGGAATCTCCCACCAAGACCTGATAGGCCGTCTGATACTGACCACGGATATCGCTGGTCATCTGCCAGCTGAATCGGGGATTTTCCGCATCAATACCGAGCGGATTCTCCCTGTATTCTGTCCGAAGTTTCCCAACGCAGACAGCATCCGCTTCTTTCTGCCCACAGCCTGAGATAATCAACAGCTGCAAAACCAAACACAAGAACAGAAACTTTTTCATTCCTTCGTTTCCTTCCAATTTTCTTAGCGCTGCAAATTGCAATCCGCTTCGGTATCTTTCCTACCGCTAAGGCGGACGCCCGCCATCACGAAATACTGTGATACATCTCTTCCAGAGAGATCAAAATCAAATTCTCCGCCTGCCCGGCCGCAAACCCCGACCTGCTCAGAAAACCGTATTTGTAACAGGAAAATCCCGTTTCCCGCACCTGTGCAATTTCGTCGCGGATCATCTCTTCCGAAACCGGCTCTTTGCGGAACTTTGCCTCATAAAAGATATAGCCTTTGGCATCCTTCGTCACAATGTCAAATTCACCGTTCTTTTTATGCACCGGATCGTCATAATAGTACCTGCCGATCTTCTCAAAAGGTTCTTCCAGCAGTCCCCGGCGATTTAAGCGGATCAAATACTGTCTGCCAATCGTCTCAAAAGCGTGCGGCACGTATTCGGTCTCAAAATCTTCCTTAATGTAACGTTCATAGAACTGATTCGGCTCCATGACATTCATCTGGGACAGATAGCGAAAAACATAGCGATAATAAAACAAGGATAAATTATCAATGATTCGATAGCTTACTCTTTTGCGGTTTTTCTCGTCATTGATCGGCGCCTGTTTCTCCACCATTTCCATGCGAATCAGCTTCTCCAACACATCCACCATTGCCGGACCGCTGGATACATGGGACTGCGAAAGAATATCGCTGTACTTGGAAAAGCCGCGCGAAAGGGCGTCAAACACCTCGTTTGCGTTAATGATCTTCGATATCTCCGATTTTAGGTACATGGAGACCTCATTTTCCAACCTTGCTCCCGGAGAGGCAATGAGTTCCGTGATATTCTCTCTCACGGTAAGCGCCGGATCGATCAGCCTGTTAAAATAAGGGATTCCACCGAACACACTGTACAATCTGACCTTATCCTCATCCGAAAAATCAGGATAAAACAGCGCCGATTCCAGATAATCCATCGGTTTCAGGTCTATCGTCAGATCCACGCGGCCGTAGAGCGGATTTTCATTTAAAATGAGGGATTTCATGATATCCACAAAAGAGCCGCACAGAATCAGCTTCAACCCGGCGCTGTCACTGTATTTATCGATCAGGGACTGCAAAATGCTGTCCAGCCCGGTCACACATTCGCGAAGATAGGAGTATTCATCCAAAACAAAGACCAGCTTTTCCTGACGGGATTTCTGAAACAGGAAGTCCAGCACCTCCTCCATGCTGCCAAAAGCCGGTTTCGGCAGCCCGAATTTCCCCGCGATCAACACGGCCAGACTATCCACATTATTCAGTTCCGTCGTCTGCTTGCATTCATAATAGATACTCAGGGCATCCGTTTCCTTGAGCACCTGTTTGATCAATTCGCTCTTTCCGACACGTCTGCGCCCATAGATCAGGGTCACTGCCTGACCTTCCCGCTCCAACATCCGGCACAGCTTTTTTCTTTCCTCCGTTCTGCCAAGAAATGCCATGGAATCCTCTCTCCCATCTAAATTATGATCATCTTCGCATTCATTGTAACACAGGAAAAAAGAGATGTCAATTTTTACTCGGTTGAAACCGAGTCAGTCGAAACCGAGTCAACTGCGGCCGAGTAAAATATTTCCGAGCAAAATTCCAACTTGACTTTATTCCCCCTTCGGTCCCTTCCTTCCATATCCCGTAATCACCGCCACCGCCAGGATCACAAGCATACATATGGAATAGTAATTCACAAAGGGCACCGACCCGGGCGCCACCGCCATTCCCTCAAACTGCGCGGACAACTGCGCAGGAATCACACAATGCACCGTCCACGGCGCCAGAAAGCAGAATACGCAGCCGGTACAGTCCATCAAATTCGCCCTACGATACCGGTTGACGCCCGCCTTTTCCCCAATCTCATGAATCAGGTCGCCAAGCGCCACGATCGCCACGGAAATAACACCCGTTACCATACTTAAAATGCCCACGGACAGTACAATGGTCGCCTCCGTGCTGCGCTCTGTTTTGGCAAGTCGCGAAAGCAGCGCGCCCACATCCTCAAAGAAGCCGCTGCGCTCCAGCACGCCCAAAAGGGCAAACACACCGATCAGCATCGCCATAGTTCCTGCCGTTCCGGTAACGGCTTCTATCATAACGCCCGTTACGAAAAATCCGCCCGGAAACGCGATCAGGTCACTCACCTTATAGATTCCTGACAAAAGCCCTGCCGCAATCCCCGCAAGGATTCCCCAGGACAGTGCCGTGATCAGATGCTTTCTCATCATGCACAGTACGATGATCACTACGGGAACCACCAGCATGATCAGACTCAGCGGATTTTCTGTAACATCTGTTATTCCACTTCCGCCTGCCCCATCCGCGGTCTTCGCAAACAGCAAAAACAACAGCAATGCCCCCGCCGCCGCAGGCAGGCTGTAGCGCATCCTCGTCTTTACCACCGTTCCCAGATCCGCGTGCTGTGTGGCGGAAGAAGCGATCGTCGTATCCGAGATCGGACCCAGATTATCGCCGAACGCCGCGCCTGACACAATCGCGCCTATCATATATGCAGGCGCCGCGCCTGCCATCACACCTACAGGGAACAGAATCGGGATCACCACAAAATAAGTTCCCACCGAGGTGCCCGTGGCAAACGCAAGCAGACAGGTGATCAGAAAGCTTGCCGCCACGAAAAGTCTGCCCGTAAAGCCCGCCTCCACCACATAGACCGCAATGGTCTGCACCACACCGCTCGCCGAGATCAGCTTACCCGAAACTGCCGCCAGGATCACCGCCAGCACGATCACGCCGAACATCGGCTTGCTCAAGCCGTAAACCATTGCCTCCCCATATGCCTTTTCCTCTTTTGTAAAAATAACGCCCGTTATAAGCGCTGCAAAAAAGGCCGGCACATAGCCGTTTACGTTGGACTGGCTGACCGCCGCCCATAAAATCATCATTGCCGCCACCAGCAAAGGCACAAGGCTCCCCGCTTTTCCAAAATGATATTCTATTCTCTGTTCTTTTTGTTTCATACTTTCCTCCATCGCCGATCCCTTCTCTGCCGCTTTCCACGTTCTGCAGACATTTCCCTTTACCACTCTATCATATCCTCTCCCCGTCGTTCTATCAAGCTATTTTCTCCCCCCGCAGGGCGAAACAGCGCCCGCCGCCTTTACAAATTTTCTTCCGCTATGCTATACTTGTCAGGAATATGGCAAAGCTTTCATACTTTTATATAGAGAAAGGATAGGAACCGCAAAATGCACCACGAAAATCGACCTTTGGCAAAGATGTCTACCACGATCATATTATCTCTGACCACCTGCTTCATGTTCTTTATCTATGCCCCGATGGAGCTGTACTTAACGAATCAGAGTGAATTTTTCTACGATGTCTACATCCTATTTCCTCTGATTTTCTGCAATTTCCTTCTATTTTTCATTGTCAGCGTACTGGTGGGAAAGCTGCTGCTCCATACGCGGCTGTCCCGTCCTTATCTTTATGCCTACTTTATCGCCTTTGTCTGCTCTTATATCCAGGGGAACTTCTTTGCCGCCTGGCTGCCGATCATCAAAGGGCAGATGCTTAACTGGAACGACTATCCCATCGAAAGGCTAAAGAGCATACTTCTGTGGGTCATCGTCATTGCCCTGTTTTTCGTGCTCCTTCGCAAAAAAGGGTACGACTTTATGGACAGGCTGATCAAGATCGTCAGCGGCGGCATGGGGCTCATGCTCCTTATAACGCTGTGCATTTTATTCGTATCGACCGGCGGCTATCAGAAGAAAGAGATCTTAAGTACGGCGACTGCCAAAGATATGCTGACCCTGTCGCAGAACAAAAATTTCGTGATTCTCCTGCTCGACGCTGCCGACAGTCCTTCTATGGAGCAGGTCATTGCCGAGGATCCCGACCGCTATGAGCCGATTTTCGAAGACTTTACCTACTACACCAACACCACCTCCGGCTATCCCTACACGGTGCATTCAATCCCCCTGATCCTCACCGGCGAGTGGTTTGAGAAACAGACGACATTCGAAGCGTTTCGCACGGAAGCGTACCGCAATTCTCCGCTGTTTGCCAATCTGGAAGAGCTGGGTTACCGCATGGGCATCTATGAAGTCAATTTTGCGGTAGATGCTTCGGAGCAGAATCGCTTCGATAACATCCTTTCCTGCAAACGCAAAGTAAGTTCCCCTTTCACGTTCTGCCGCTGGCAGGTACAGATGACGGGCTACCGCTACGCACCCTTTGACTTAAAGCGTTTCTGCTATGTATACACAAACGCGTTCAACACGCTCAAGGTCCTTCCCGAAAATGAGCTCTTTGAGGACGAAAACGACTTCTTCTGGGACAGGCTCCGCGGGGAATCGTTCAATCTGATCGAGCAAAACTGCTTCCGCTTCATCCATGTGGAAGGCGCTCACACGCCCTATCTGCATGACGAAGACATGAACCGTGTGGAGAACGCCACCTATGACGACGCCCTCAAGTCGTGTCTCACCATCACGGACACCTATCTGAAAAAGCTCAAGGAAGCCGGCATCTACGATGACAGCTGCATCATTATCATGGCGGATCACGGATACGGTTCCGGATTTAACGATAACCCCATTTTCTTCGTCAAGGGGTTTGCGGAACACCATCCCCTGCAGCGAAACGACGCGCCGATTTCCCACGGCGATCTGCAGGAAGCCTACCGCAGGCTTTTGGCAGGTCAGGACAGCAGCACCTTATTTGACTGGTCGGAGGGAGATGACAGGGAACGCCGCTTTCTCTTTCAGGATGACGACAACAATCCGCAGGAAATCATGGAAGAATATCTGCAAAAAGGACATGCCGGGAACCGGGATACCTTAATCAAGATCAGAGAATTTTAAACCAGCAGTACGGATCATTTCTTGCGAAATAATCCGTACTGCAACCCCTTTTACACTACCTGTCAAATCTTACTCTATGTAAAAAAGTAAATCTTTGTCAGGTCTTTTTTATGCGTATTTCAGACTACATTCTGTAGTTGTCTTTAATGTTAGCATCGCTGCCGAAAAATGTCAACAGCGTTTCACGAACTCCAAATTTCTCCCGCTCTAAAGCGCCGTCATTGCTACACTTTTATCATTCAAGCTGCCATAACCGCCGGCCGACATCCCTGTCCTGCCGCGGCTTCTGCTTCCTTTTGGCTGCTTTATGCTGCCGCTACTCTCCCATAATATCCGCAAGCCGCCTGCGCAGGAGATTCCCCAGCGAGAGCGCAAGCAGCATCTTTACGATATCCGGAATGAGGAAGGGGATCACACACCAACCGAGCACTGTCCCCAGGCTGACCGGACCGGTCTGCCGCAGATACACTGCCATAAACCATGCCGTGCCGACAGACAGATAAACGATCATACCGAGCGCCATGCCAAGCAGCTGCGCCCACAGTTTTCTGCCGAACAGCCGCTCCATCAGCCACATCACCAGCCCGGCAAAGATAAAGCCAAGGATATAGCCGCCCGTCGTATTCAAAAGCACACCGATGCCGCCCTTAAATCCCGCAAACACCGGCAGCCCAACCGCACCTAAGAGCACATAGACCACGATCGACATCGTACCGCGCCTGCCGCCCAGCACCGATACCGCAAGAAATACCGCAAAAGTCTGTAGGGTAAAGGGCACTACCGTCGGAATGGAGATCCAGGAGCAGATGGCAATCAGCACCGCAAATACAGCGGTATATGCCATGTCGTAAGTTTTGCCCCTGCCTGCCGTTTGTTTCTGTACCGTTTCTGTCTGTGTCTGTGTTTTCATCTGTTCCTCCCTCGTCTTTCATGACTCCCAATCTTTTCTGAGGGTATCCTAACACAAGACCGTCTCATTGTCAACCCAATATATTTATTAGTTAACAATTGGTTCCGTTTTCAGCATGCCTCCCTTTCTTTCATCACGTACTTCTCCCGCTCTCTGTCCTTCTTCCACGACTCTCCACGCTCTATCTTCCTGTCTTCATCCCCCGCAGTCGCTCCACGATCTCCGCCAGCGCCTCTACCGTCCTGTCGATTTCCTCCATCGTGTTCTCATCGGAAAGGGTAAGTCGCAGCGAACCGCGGGCCTCCTCGCGGGGCAGCCCGATTGCAAGGAGTACATGGGAGGGCTCGGTATCCCCCGATGCGCAAGCCGAACCTGTGGAGCCGCAGATGCCTTTTTGATCCAAAAGAATAAGCAGGGACTCCCCCTCGATATCGCGGAAACAGAAATGGGCGCTGCCCGGCAGTCTGTCATCCCTTGGTCCGTTCAATCTGCTGTGCGGAATCTTCGCCAGCACGCTGTCGATCAGGTGATCCCGCAGGGCGCTCTCCCGCTCCATCCGCTCCTGCAGGGTCTCTTTCGCAAGCGCCGCTGCCTTCCCAAAGCCCACGATGCCGGGGACATGCAGCGTACCCGCCCGTCGCCCCCGTTCCTGTGCGCCGCCGTGCAAAAGGGGCGGCAGCCGCAGATTTTCCCGACAATAAAGGATGCCCACGCCTTTGGGGCCGCCCAGCTTATGACCGCTGGCGGAAAGCAGATCGATCTCCAGCTTCTCCACGTCAAGGGGCACATGACCATATGCCTGCACTGCATCCGTATGAAAAAGCGCTCCCCGCTCATGCGCGATCCTGCTAAGCTCGGCAAGGGGCTCCAGTGTCCCGATCTCATTATTTGCCGCCATAACGGAAACCAGGACGGTATCCTGACGGACCGCCCTCTCCAATGTCTCAGGGTGCACCTTCCCTTCCGCGTCCACCGGCAGATAAGTGACCTCATACCCCTGCTTCTCCAAATATTTGCAGGTATGCAGCACGGCATGGTGTTCGATGGCGCTCACAACGATGTGTTTCCCCTTCTCCGCACGCATCTCCGCCACAGAGCGCAGCGCCCAGTTATCCGACTCCGTACCGCTGCCCGTAAAGAAAACTTCCGTAGGTTTTGCGCCGATCAGGGCACCCGCCCGCTCTCTGGCAAGCCGCACCGCCCGCTTCGCCTCCCCGGCGAAACCATAAACGGCAGCGGGATTGGCATAGATTTCCCGAAAGAAGGGCAGCATCTCCTGCAGGACCTCCTCCCTCATCCCGGTGGTCGCCGCATTGTCTAAATAAATTCGGTCTATCGTTTCTTGCTCCATCTTATCACTTTCCTGCCACCAGGTCTCAACGCCGGCAGCTATCCCCGTAATCTCAAAGCGCTCCTTTGATCCGCTCCAGCGCCTCCCGCAGCAGCTTCCTCGGGCAGGCGGCATTGATGCGCTGGAAGCCCGCGCCTCCCGCCCCAAACATCCCGCCGCCGTCCAGCCAAAGCTTCGCCTCGTGGACGATTTTATGCTCCAGCGCCGCCTCGCTCAGCCCAAGCTCCCTGAAATCCAGCCACACCAGATAGGTGCCCTCATGCGCCGCCAAGTGCACGCCGGGAAGGTTCTCCTCCACATACTGTCCGATAAAAGCGATATTGTCCGCCACATAGCGCATCATCGCCCGGTACCACTCCTCACCCTGCCGGTATGCCGCCTCGCACGCCACCTGCCCCATGACGTTGAGCTCACTGACACCCGCGGCATCCATACAGCTGCGAAACCGCTTCCGCAGCTCCCCGCTTGGGATAAAGATATTGGAAAGGCTTAAGCCCGCCAGATTAAAGGTCTTACTGGGGGAGGTACAGACGACGCAGCGCTGCGCATACTCCTGTTTCAGAGCCGCAAACACGTGATGCTTCCCCCGAAAGGCAAAATCGGCATGGATCTCGTCACTGACCACGATCACCTGATGCTGCATACAAAGGTCGCCCAGGCGGATCAGTTCCTCCTCCTCCCATACCCTACTCACGGGATTGTGAGGGCTGCAAAGGAGGAACAGCTTTACCTGCTGTTCCGAAATCTTTCTCTCAAAATCTTCAAAATCGATATGATAACGGTTGTCTTCCCCCAGATAAAGGGTATTGGTGACCATCTTCCTGCCGTTGTCGCGAATGACCCCCTCAAAGGGATAGTACACAGGCTGCTGGATCAGCACGGCGTCCCCCGGCTGCGTGTATGCCCGGATCGCCATCGCCAGCGCAAAGACCACCCCCGGCGTCTTCACCAGCCATGATCTCTCCACCGCGAAATCATGATGGCGCAGCATCCAATCCCGCACGCTCTCAAAATAGCCGGGAACCTCCTCCGTATAGCCGAAAATGCCGTGGTCGGTGCGTTCCCGCATGGCATCCAGCACATAGGAAGACGTTTGGAAATCCATATCCGCCACCCACAGAGGCAGCACATCCTCAGGCTTACCGCGCTCCGCCGCACAGTCATACTTGATACAGCCCGTTCCCCTTCTCTCGATTTCTCTGTCAAAGTCCAGATTTCGCTCCGCCACTCTGTTTCCTCCGTTCTTTTGCGTTCACAGCTTCCCTGCGCTCACGCTGCTTCCGTGTCCTCAACCTTGCCGTCCGCCCATTTCCTGCGGCGCTTTCGGTATCACACAATCCCTACTAAATTACTATGTTATAAACCATTATAACAAAACTCACAAAAACTGCAAGCCCTAATCTTACGAACGGCTGAAACTTTTCCCTAAAATGCGTGCAGCGGCTGCCAAAAAGCAGCCGCTCGCACTATCCCCTTTTACACTTCTGTCATCTATATGATACGGATGCCGCGGCATCCCGTCAATAGAGACCTATCTTAACTCCCGCATCAATGCGGGCATATTGCCCATGTATATGTATTGAGCCATTCACCGCGAATAACATGACTGCATTTAGCGCACATTTGTGATTGATACTCCCTTACCTCACAGCCGCCATTTGAGTACGGATGATGTAACCGTTCTTTCCCCGAAACATACACGTGATTACAGTGCGGTGAGATGCCGTCGTCTTCCGGCACCGGATAGACATTGCCCTCCTCGTCAATAAATTCATGCTCATATAACATCTCGATATCCTGCTTGAGCACATTTTCATCCACGCTCTCCGCATCTTCCACATCCGGGACAAACTCAAACACATCATCTTCCAGCGTCCAGTCGATCTCCTCTTGTGTCGTGCTTTCCGATACAGTCACCGAAAGCGGATCTCTGTACGCCAATGCCGTAATCGAGTTTGCCATAATTAGCGCCGCTGCCAGCGCACCTGTCGCAATACGATTCCATTTCTTATGATTCATGATGTTCATCATCCTTTCTCTTATGTATTTGGAACTGCCGCCGAAGCCGGCGTTCCATTTCACCGGAGCTTCCTCCGGTTCGTCATCTCCTGCCTCGTCGATCAGCAAAAGCAGGTACCGCTTCGTCTCCTCTTTCGTCCTTCCCCGCACCACGCCATCGTCGCAGGCACATTCACAGACATGCGCAAGCTCCTTGCGCAGTTTCCACATAAACGGATTCCACCAGTGCAGAAAAATCGCAAACTGTGCGATCATCTTCCATAGGACATCCAATAGTTTGATATGTACCATCTCATGACGGGCAAGCAGTTCCGCCTCCCGGCTGTCCGCTTTTCCGGCACAGATGATAACGGGTCTGAAGATGCCAAAGGTCATGGAAGGATCGCCGTCCCGCGCCTGCAGAAGGGATACCCGGCGTCTCACACCGTATTCCTTACGCAGCCGATCGACGAAGTCTCTTTCCCGCTCCGTCATCCCCAACTCCGCATAAGCGGCAAAACGGCGGACAGTCCGCAGATACTCCGCCAGTTTTCTGATGATCAGAAACGCAACGCCCGCAAGCCACACGAGTGTGATCGCCGCCTGCACGGCGGCAAAGAAATTCACGTGGAAATCTCCGTCCGCATGCACCAGATAATTCATCCTTGCCAGCGGTCTGCGCTTCGTCGTGAACTGACTTTCCCAAGCGGCTGCCGGAACGACCTCGCGATACCAGCCTTTGATAAAAGGCAGAGGAATCAGATAATATAAAAGGGCAGCTTTGGCGAGCAGACAGTAGACGCTCGCGCAAAGCTTTTCTTTCAACACACGATGCAGCAAAAGGAACAGACATGTCATCGTCGTTCCTGAGAGCGCCATAACCAGCAGATATTCCATCTACTCCTCCCAGTACTTCTCCAAAATATTCTTCAATTCGTTCTTTTCGTTCTTTGTGATTCGTTCATCCTTGACATACGCTGCCACCAGATTGCTCAACCGTCCTCCATACATCGAATCGATCGCTGCCTGTATCTGTTCGTAATGATAATCCTCCCGACTCACTGCGGCTTTCACGATTCTGTTCTCCCGTGTGACGAGCCCTTTCTCCTCAAGCCTGCTTAAAAAGGTGTTCAGGGTCTGCCTTTTCCACTCCTTTCCATCCGCCTCAAACAGGGCAAGAAGCTTGGATTGCTTCACACCTTCCTCAAGATTCCATAATTTCTCCAAAACTTCCAACTCTGCTTCCGATGCGCTATAGATTTTTCCCATGTTCCCTACTTTCCGGGGACTAACTACTGTAGTCTCCTTAATTTTACGATTTTTGCCAAAACCTGTCAACAGTTACGGGGGAACACAACAACTTGTGGTTCCCACTACAAATTGTATTCCTATGCCGTGATTGCGTTTCCGGTATACAACTGGTAGTATTTCCCACGCTCCTCGATCAGCTGGTCGTGGGTGCCTCTCTCGATGATCCTGCCCTGCTCCAATACCATGATGCAGTCGGCATTTTTGACCGTGGAAAGGCGGTGGGCGATGACGAAGGTAGTCCTGCCCTTCATCAGCTTATCCATGCCATCCTGCACGATGCGCTCTGTACGGGTATCGATGGAACTGGTCGCTTCGTCCAGAATCAGCACCGGCGGATCCGCCACCGCCGCCCTGGCAATGGCGAGAAGCTGTCTCTGCCCCTGGCTTAAATTCGCACCGTCCCCTGTGAGTACGGTGTCATAGCCTTCGGGCAGACGCCTGATAAAGCTGTCCGCATTGGCAAGCCTTGCTGCCGCTTTGACTTCTTCGTCGGTCGCGTCCAGCTTTCCGTAGCGGATGTTTTCCATGACGGTGCCTGTGAACAGGTGGGTATCCTGCAATACAATGCCCAGGGAGCGGCGCAGGTCCGCCTTTTTGATCTTATTGACATTGATACCGTCATAGCGTATTTTCCCATCCTGAATATCGTAGAAACGATTGATCAGGTTCGTGATGGTAGTCTTGCCCGCGCCCGTAGAACCGACAAAGGCGATCTTCTGTCCGGGCTGAGCATAGAGCTTCACGTCATGGAGCACCATCTTATCGTCATTGTACCCAAAATCCACGCCGTCAAAAACCACGTCACCCATAAGCTCCACATAATCCACGGAGTGATCCGCCTGATGCTCGTGCCGCCAGCCCCAGCGACCCGTGCGTTCGGGCGTCTCCACAAGCTTGCCGCCCTCCTCCTTCACATTCACAAGCGTCACGTAGCCAGCGTCTACCTCCGGCGCCTCATCCAGCAGCTTAAAGATCCGCTCCGCGCCTGCAAGCGCCATCACCACTGCGTTAAACTGCTGGCTCACCTGGTTGATCGGCATGTTGAAGCTCTTGTTGAAGGTCAAAAAACTTGCCAGTTTTCCGAGAGTCAGCCCCGTCGCCCCGGAGAGCGCCAACGCGCCGCCCACGATGGCGCAGACCACGTAACTCACATTGCCGAGCTGATTATTGACGGGCCCTACCACGTTGACCAGGTAATTCGCCCTGTTCGAGCTCTCACAGAGCGCATCGTTGAGTTCACTGAAGTCCGCGATATTCTTTGCCTCGTGGTTGAATACCTTGACCACCTTCTGCCCGTTCATCATCTCCTCGATGAAGCCGTTGACCTTGCCCAGATTAACCTGCTGCTCCATAAAATATCTGCCGCTTAAGCCCGCCACCTTCTTGGTCACCACAAGCATGAACGCCACCATCAGAAGCGTTGTAACGGTCAGCGGCACGCTGAGAATGACCATACTCACAAACACGCTCACAATGGTGATCACGCTGTTGAACACCTGCGGCATACTCTGGCTGATCATCTGCCGCAGCGTCTCCGTATCGTTTGTGTAGGTTGACATAATATCTCCATGAACATGCGTATCAAAGTACTTGATCGGCAGCGTCTCCATATGCGTAAAGAGATCGTCCCTGATGTTGCGCAGCGTTCCCTGAGTCACATTGATCATCATACGGTTCCAGGCGTAAGAAGCGAGCACACCGATCAGGTAAAAGCACGCCACCCGCCCGATTGCTCTCGCCAACGGCGCAAAGTCCGCCGTCTCCTGTGCCAGCATCGGCATGATATAGTCATCGATCAGGCGCTGCGTAAACATCGTGCCCTGCACATTCGCCAGCACGCTCACAAAGATCAGCACCGCCACGATCACCAGATGCAGCCGATAGCTTTTCGCCACATACCCCATCAGGCGCTTAAATACCTTTCCCGGATTCTCGATTTTCTTTCCTCCGCGCATCTTTCCATGTGGTCCCGGCATAATTTATCCCTCTTTTCTTCATTCTCTATTTCAGTTAGGAAGCGTTCGCTACATTCATCACAACTCAACGGTAATTGTGCAAATTGTATAACCATAAGCAGACCCTTGGAGAACGTTGGCGCTTAGCGAGGTTCTTTCGAGCTTAGCACCATTACGTTCGGAGCGGAGCGAAAGCGCGTCTGCGTTGGTTATACAATTTACACATTTAATGAGGTTCATCAAAGTCGCCGCTTCCGCCGCCCGTCTGCGACTCATAAACCTCTCTGTAGATCTCATTGCCCGCAAGCAGCTCCTCGTGTGTGCCAAACCCGTGCACTCTGCCGTCGTCCATGACAATGATGCGGTCGGCGTTCATCACGCTGGATACTCTCTGCGCAATGATCAGCTTTGTGGTGTCGGGAATCTCCTCCGCAAACGCCTTTCTGATCTTTGCGTCCGTCGCCGTATCCACCGCGCTGGTGGAATC
>DETS01000021.1:34381-76137 GCA_002361735.1 Lachnospiraceae bacterium UBA3282
CACCGCGCTGGTGGAATCGTCCAGAATCAGCACTTTCGGCTTCTTTAGGAGCGCTCTGGCAATGGTCAGTCGCTGTCTCTGCCCGCCGGAAACATTCGTGCCGCCCTGCTCTATGTAGGTCTGATACCCGTCGGGCATCTTTTCGATAAATTCATCCGCACAGGCAAGCCTGCACGCTCTCCTGCATTCCTCCTCACCGGCGTTGGCATCGCCCCAGCGCAGGTTATCTAAGATCGTACCCGAGAAAAGCACGTTCTTCTGCAACACGACCGCTACCTGATCTCTAAGCGTCTCAATGTCGTACTCCCTGACATCCCTGCCGCCCACGAGGACTGCCCCCTCCGTGACATCATAGAGACGGCTGATCAGATTTACCAGACTGGTCTTGGCGCTGCCGGTGCCGCCGATGATGCCGATGGTCTCTCCCGCATTTATCTTTAGGTTGATATCATGCAGGACCGCCTCGTTACTCTCTTTATTATACGAAAAGCGCACATGTTGAAACTCGATCGAACCGTCCGGCACTTCGTATACAGGGTTGACCGGATTAGTCAAATCACTCTTTTCGTTTAAGACTTCACAGATACGCTCGCCGCTGGCGATACTCATGCTCATCATGACAAAGATCATCGCCACCATCATCAGGCTCATGAGAATGTTCATGCAGTAAGCCAAAAGACTCATCAGCTCACCCGTGGTCAGGGTATCCTGCACGATCTGCTTCGCGCCCAGCCAGCTGATCAGCAAAATACAGCCGTAAACGGTGAACTGCATGACGGGCATGTTGAGAACCACGTGCCGCTCCGCCTTCTGGAAGATATCATAGATGCCCTGGCTCGCCTTCTTAAACTTAGCCGTTTCATGTTCCTCCCTGACGTACGCCTTGACCACGCGGATCGCGCTCACATTCTCCTGCACGGAGGCATTTAACTCGTCATATTTCGGGAACGCGAGCTTAAAATACTTCATCGCCCCTCTGATAATGAAAAACAGCACCACGGCCAGCAGAAGCACCGCCACCAGATAAATCGACGCCAATTCCGCATTGATCCAAAACGCCATCGCCATCGCGCAGATCATGTTCACCGGTGCGCGGAAACAGATGCGCAGAACCATCTGATAGGCCATCTGCATATTGTTCACATCCGTGGTCAGTCTGGTGACCAGGCCCGCCGTGCTGAATTTGTCAAGACTCGCAAAGGAAAAGGTCTGGATGTTCTCAAACATCGCCTGCCGCAGATTCTTGGCAAAGCCCGTGGATGCCCGCGCGCCGTACTTACCGCCCATCACGCCGGTAAAAAGACCAAGGAGCGCCGCCCCGATCATCAGCGCGCCGACCACAAAGATGTGGCGCATATCGCCCGCTTCCACGCCATCGTCAATGATGGATGCCATCAGAAAAGGGATCAGGGTCTCGAACACCACTTCCAGGACCATAAAGATCGGCGTCATGATCGATGCTTTCTTATACTCCTTTATCTGTGCTGCCAATGTTTTTATCATGTCATTTCTCCCTTGCACAACATAATAATAGAATCATGTGGTATTCGTAAATCATGATTCGATACGTTTACGAAAATCCACATGATTCTATTTTTCTACATTAAAAATTTATTGTCAACGGTTTTTCAATCTTTTCCCAAATTTTCACAGAAAATTCATAAGCTTATTCTTTCGTCTTATCCTTGTTATTCAGAATCTCAAACACCACAGCTGCCAACAGCACCATACCCTTAACCACCATCTGCCAGTTTGCGTCGATGCCCATCAGACTCATGCCTAAGTTGATAACACCGATCAGAGCCGCACCGATCACCATGCCGAAGACCGTACCGGAACCGCCGTAAGCGGATACGCCGCCCACCACGCAGGCGGAGATGGCATCCATCTCGTAGTTGTTGCCCGCCGTTGCCGTCGCCGCAGACAGTCTCGCCATCGTCATCCACGCACTGATCACGGTGAGTACCGCCATATTCAGATACGCCAGGAAGAAAATCTTTTTCGTGTCGATACCGGAAAGTCTGGTCGCCTCCACGTTGCCGCCGATGGTGTAGAAGTAACGCCCAACGGTGGTCTTTTCCGTAATGAAACTGTAGATCATCACGATCACAGCCACCCAGATCAGGTTATTGGGAATACCGTTCGCCTGCGCCAGCTTATACGCAAACAGGAGAATGACCGCACAGACCAGCACGCAGCGCACGATCACACCTGTCATACTCTCTGTCTCATATCCTTTTTTCACCTTATCATTTCTGCCTTTTATCTGTAAGAGCACAAACACCACGCAGACGATAACGCCCACCACTAAACAGGTAATATTCATGCTGCTGCCGCCGAAAAAATCGGGCACGCTGCCGTTGAACATCTTCGTAAAGCTCTCCGGCATGGGTGCGATGGACGAACCGCCGATCAGCGCCGTCCCCCAGCCGCGAAACGCCAGATACCCCGCCAGCGTCGCGATCCAGGGCGGAATGTTAAGGTAAGCGATCAAAAATCCTTCCACGATACCGTAAATCACGCCCGCGCCTATCATCAGGAGCATCGCCGCAGGTACCGACATCTGTGCCTTCACCATCAGCATACCGCCGATCGCCCCGACGAAGCACACGAAAGAACCGACGGAAAGATCGATATTACCGCCCGTGAGCATACACATCAGCATACCGGTCGCCAGCACGAACACGTAGGCATTCTGCGCAATCAGCGCCTGAAAGCTGGAAGGCGCAAACATCTGTCCCTTTGTCGTCACCGAGAAGAAGATCACGATCAGGACAAGGATGATTTTCATGGTATGTTTTCTTAAAATATCCACTGTTTTATTCATTTCTATCCTCCTCCCTTACTTCTTCTCTCTCTTAGAGATGACATCAAAGGCAACGGCCGCCAAAAGCACCAGCCCCTTGACCACCTTCTGATAGTTCGCGTCGATTCCCATGATACTCATGCCCTGGTTGATCACACCCATCAGCGTTGCGCCGATCACCACACCGGGCACCGTACCGATACCGCCGTAAGCGGATGCACCGCCGATGAAGCAGGCACCGATGGCATCCATCTCATAACCCTGCCCGTAGGTAGGCTGTGCGGTCGTCAGTCTGGCAATCGTCAGAATACCCGCCAGAGCAGCCAAAAGTCCCATATTCACATAGGCAAGGAAATAAACCTTTTTGGTATTGATACCGGAAAGTCTGGTCGCCTTTTCATTGCCGCCCACCGCGTACAAATAACGACCGATCCTGGTCTTTGTGGTCAGATATCCGTAGGCAAGGAGCACCAGAAGGATCCAGATCAGCGACGTGGGAATGCCCTTGTGGGAAGCCAGTTTATAAGCGATCCACAAAATCACGGCACTGATGAGCGCCAGCTTTACAACGGTACTGCCGAGAGGCGCCATTTCATAGCCTTTACTCTTGTTATTGATGCGGCTCTTTAACTGCATCGCGATCAGGATGATAACAACGATACAGCCGGCAACCATACAGGTCATGTTGATGCCCTCACCGCCGAAGATATCCGGCACATAGCAGTCCGCGCCGCCGCCAAACACCCTGATAAAAGTCTCGCTCTTTAAAGAGACGGTCATGCCCTGCAGTACCACATTGGAAAGTCCCCGGAACGCATACATGCCCGCCAGCGTTGCGATAAAGGGCGGCACCTTCACATAGGCGATCCAAAAGCCCTGCCACATACCGACCAGAATGCCAATGATGAGCATGGTCAGAACCGCTGCCCAGATATTGACGCCCTTATCCATCATCATCGCGCCCACCGCGCCCGCGAAGCAGACCACGGATCCCACGGAAAGATCGATGTTGCCTCCCGTGAGGATACAGAGCAGCATTCCCGTCGCCAGCACAAACACATAAGCGTTCTGCGCGATCAGGTTATTGATATTCTGGGGAAACAGGATTTTTCCCTCTGTCGTAATGCTGAAAAAGATCACCACCAGGACCAGGGCTATGATCATGGTATATTTTCTAAAGAATGCAGAAACATTCGCTTTTCCCATATCCTTACGCCCCCTTTCCCGAATTGACGATGATGGACATGATCTTCTCCTGAGAAGCTTCCTCGGCGGAAAGTTCGCCCGCGATCCTGCCCTCGTTCATCACATAGATCCTGTCGCTCATACCCAGCACCTCAGGAAGCTCCGAGGAGATCATCACCACGGATTTCCCCGCCGCCACCAGGTCGTTGATGATACAATAGATTTCATACTTTGCGCCCACGTCGATACCTCTGGTGGGTTCGTCGAGGATCAGCACGTCGGGATCCGCAAACATCCATTTTGCCAACAGCACCTTCTGCTGATTACCGCCCGAAAGATTGCCCACATTCTGTTCCACGGTCGAGCATTTGGTCTTCAGCTTTTTACGGTATTCCTCCGCCACCTGATACTCTTTGTCCTTATCAATGATCTTATGAGGGCTGATGCTGTCCAGATTGGCAAGTGTGGTATTGATCTTAATCGGGTTCGTAAGCACAAGCCCGTTGCCCTTTCTGTCCTCCGTCACATAGGCAAGTTTATTTTTGATCGCCTGCTTGACATTCTTTAACTGCACTTCCTTACCGTCCAGGAAAAGCTGTCCGCTGATATTCGTACCGTAGGACTGTCCGAAAATACTCATGGCAAGCTCGGTACGCCCCGCGCCCATCAGCCCGGAAACGCCTATTACCTCGCCCTTTCTTACTTTGATGGAAACATTGTCGCACACCTTCCGCTCAGGATAGAGAGGATGATGCACGGTCCAGTTTTTCACTTCCATATTGACGTCGCCGATCTTGACATCGTGACGTTTCGGGAAACGGTCGGTGATCTCACGGCCGACCATGCCCTTGATGATTCTATCTTCTGAAATCTCCGTGGTATGCTTATCCATCGTCTCGATGGTAGAACCGTCGCGGATGACAGTGATCTTATCCGCCACGTAAGCCACCTCGTTCAACTTATGAGATATAATGATCGAAGTCATGCCTTCTTTTTTGAACTTTAACATCAGATCGAGCAAAGCCTGTGAATCTTTTTCATTCAAGGAAGAAGTCGGCTCATCCAGGATCAAAAGCTTCGCGTGCTTGGCGAGCGCCTTTGCGATCTCCACCAGCTGCTGCTTACCCGTGCCGATATCCTTGACCAGTACCTTAGAAGATTCGGAAAGGCCCACCATCTTCAAATACTTGTCTGCTTCCCCGTAGGTCTCGTTCCAGTCGATCGCCGCGCTTTTTCCGCGCTCGTTCCCCAGGAACATGTTCTCTCCGATGGACATATAGGGAACCAGCGCCAATTCCTGGTGAATGATAACGATGCCCTTCTCCTCGGAGTCCTTGATCTTATTAAACTGACACACTTCACCGTTGTAAACGATGTCCCCTTCATATGTACCGTAAGGATAGATACCGCTCAACACATTCATCAGCGTGGACTTGCCGGCGCCGTTCTCACCGACGAGTGCATGGATCTCGCCTTCTTCCACTTTGAGATTCACGTTGTCGAGCGCCTTAACGCCTGGGAATGTTTTGGTAATATTTTTCATTTCCAGTAAAATCTTAGCCAAAGTGTATTCCTCCCAACCATAGTTTCTTTGTAACCCACTTTACTATTTTACCATAATTTTCTATGTGTTTCTACTATATTAGATAGCTTTATAAACCGACAGGCGGGAAATTCCCCGCCTGCCATAGTTCATTTTTTAGTTATTCACAGACCTCAGAGAATGTGCTTTGTGCATTCTCTCGCACGAAACTTAGTGCTTCTTGGCGAAGCGCCCTCTGGCGCGAGTCATTAGAAGCTCTTTTCGTGCCGGCGGACCGTCTTTAGAAATTCTTCTCGTATTGTCTTTTCGTGCTGTTACTGTAAATCAGCCTCGGTGTAGTAACCGGAGTCGATCAGCAGCTCTTTGTAGTTGTTCGCATCCGCGAATACAGGCTCGCAGAGGAAAGAAGGAATCACGCCCGTGCCATTGTCATAGGTCGTGGTATCATTTACTTCTACTTCCTCACCGTTTAAGATCTGACCAACCATCTTCACTACCTGTGCTGCCAGCGTACGGGTATCCTTGAATACGGACATGGACTGTTTGCCTGCGATCATGTTCTTTACATTCGCGATATCGCAGTCCTGACCGGTAACGATCGGATAATCGCCGGTGTAGTTTGCTGCCAGAGCGTTCTGCACACCAAGAGAGGTGGAGTCGTTGGAGCAAAGGCAGATGTCAAGCTTCGTGCCGTCCGCATAGTTGGAAGAAAGGATGTTCTCCATTCTGGACTGGGCAGTCTCGGTAGACCACTTAGGTGTACCTACGGTCGCAAACTCTACCTGACCGGAAGGGATCACGATCTTGCCCGCATCGATGTAAGGCTGTAAGGTCTCCATAGCGCCGTTATAGAAGAAAGGTGCGTTGTTGTCGCCGGGATCGCCTGCGGTAACCTCCATGTTGAAAGGACCCGCCGCATTGTCCAGATCAAGGGTATCGATAATATACTGTGCCTGTGTTGCGCCTACCTTGTAGTTATCGAAGGTAGCATAATAATTGATGGCATCGGTATTCATGATCAGACGGTCATAAGCGATAACCGGGATACCTGCGCTCTTTGCACCTTCCAGAACGGTGGAAAGAGAATTTGCCTCGATTGCTGCGATTACCAGTACGGAGCAGCCGCCGTTGATCATGTTCTCAATCTGGGAAACCTGGGTAGCCTCGTCATTGGAAGCATACTGCAGATCTACCTCATAGCCTGCTGCCTCAAGCTGCTGCTGCATGTTAGCGCCGTCCTGATTCCATCTCTGCAGATCCTTGGTCGGCATGGACACGCCTACCTTTTTGCCGGTTGCCGCCGGAGCTGCCGCATCATCCGCTGCCGGTGCCTCCGCCGCATCGTCTGCCGGAGCTGCCGCATCATCTGCTGCCGGTGCCTCCGCCGCAGGCTCTGACGTAGCTGCCGGAGCCGCCTCGCCGCCGCCACAGCCAACCAATGCTGCTGCAACCATGGAAGCTGCCAGTACCATACTCAATACTTTCTTTTTCATGTTTTGTTTTCCTCCCTTTTTCAAAGTTTTTCGGAAGCTGTCTTCCTGAGTATATCCCTTTATGATTTACTCTGCTTTCAATATAGCATAAGTATTGTAGGAATAATTTAAGACTTTCTGTACATTTTCACCACATTGCCAACTTATGTAACCTTAACGCTAGCACTTTTTTGGTGCAGCCTCATCACCCACGACAAAATAATGCTATCTCGGCATCTTTCCGGGTACATTCAGGTAGACATCCTCTTTCAGATGAAAGCCGCTGCCGATGATGACCTCGTCAATGTTGCCGCGATTAACGCTGATGGGCTCCAGCGCGATGCAGGGAATCTGATAAGCGCCGCTGTCCATCGTCGTCACATCATCGCCCGAGAGCACTTTGCCCTCTGCCAGCGCCACTGCCGCCTCCGCCGCTCTGGTCGCCAGCTTTTCCACCGGCTTATAGACCGTCATCACCTGCGTGCCCTCCACGATCCGCTGACACGCCGCCAGATCCGCATCCTGCCCTACCACATAGATCTGCCCCGCCTGCCTGTTCTCCGCCAGAGCGCGCACCGCCTGCGTCGCCAAATCGTCGTTGCCGCACATGATGGCGTCCGCCTGCGCAATCTGATAGGGATTTTCATAAATATATTCCGCCGCTTCTTCCGCCCGCCAGTTATCGGCATGGATGGCATCCAGGATCGTCACTCTGTGTTTCGCCATCAGCCGTTTGAACGCCCCCTCCACCAGAGGCACATTGTTGTCCGTAGGAGAGCCGCCGATCATGATCACATTGCTGTTTTCATCGATTCCCTTATCCAAGAGCGCTCTCGCCATCATCTCCCCTACCATCTCATTATCGAAGGAGATATACAGATCCACGTCCGCATCATCGATCAGACGGTCATAGGAGACCACACGGATCCCCGCCGCTTTCGCCTTTTTCACGGAATCGCGCAGAGACGCCGGATCGATGGCGATAATCACGATCACATCCATTCCTTTTTGGATAAAATAGTCGATCTGCTTTTGCTGCTCCGCCACCACGCCGTTTGCGTTCTGCACGTTGACCTCCGCCCCCAGCTCCTTTGCCACGGAGACAAACACATCCCTGTCCCTCTGCCATCTCTCAATGACAAAGGAATCGAAACTCATGCCGATCTGTATTTTTTCTTTCTCACCGACATCTTCTTTCCCGCCATCCTCCGTCGTACCGCAGCCGCATAGAGCAAGAAGCATGCCGAGTGCAAGAAGCAGACCGCCGATTCGTTTTTTCATCTTTTTCTGTCCTCCGTCAGTTCTGCTTGTATTCCGTGGGCGTCACGCCCGTATTTTTCTTAAAGATCCTGCTGAAATAGTTGGGATCCGCATAGCCCACCATGGAACAGATTTCCTTCATGGAATACTCCGTGGACGTGAGAAGCTCCTTTGCCTTATCCATGCGCAGCCCGGTCAGGTATTCCACAAAGCCTTCGCCCACTTCCTCCTTAAAGATCTTGCTGAAATAATAAGGACTGATATTGACCGTCTGCGAGACTTCATCCAGCGAGATATCTCTGCTGTAATTACTGCGAATATAAGCTTTCGCCGCCTCCACCGCTCCCAGAGACTTCTCCGCCGCCTTCATGCCGATGTTGCGGCATGCCTCCCCGATCTTGTCTGTGAACCATTTCCGCAAAGAAGCCGGTTCCGTCATCTCCATCACCGTCGGCAGGTAGTCCGCCCGATCCCGAAACTCATAGGTCATACCGCCGGAATTGTACGCCAGATACTCGGCATAGAGCACAAATTCCAGCACTTTCAGGCGGATGTTCATCAGGTAATCGCCGTAACGCTCCTCGATCACGTCAAAATAACTCTCCGCCGTGGCAACCGCATGGGCAACATCCCCGTTTTTGACTTCCGCAAACAGTTTTTTCTCCAAATCCAGAGGATAAATTTCTTCATGGGCACAGCCAATGGGAAGGTCGTCCGCATGAGCTACGCTGCCCGTGGTCATGATCAGAGCATTGACCGCTTCCTTATAAGATTCCCTCGCCTCCTCCAGAGGCGCGATCGCGCTGATACCGATGCGGAAACGGATCTGCGTCCTTCTTTTCAGTTCCCGCACCAGCTCTCTGGATTTTTCAATAAGGGCGATTCTCTCATCATAAGACATCTGCTTCTCGCTGCAGGGTACCAGACCGGGAAGTTTATTGGACATGGACATTCCCAAAACCACGCCCGGATACGCCTCCTTTAGTGCTTCCCGCAGCGCACGGTCGTGCTCCTGCAGTTTCACGCTGCTGCCCACGGCGTCCGTCATGTGGTTGCCTTCCTGCGTCTCGCCGCAGACCACCGCCAGCATATAGGCATGGTCTGTCGTCAGATTGAGGAGCTGCTTATAGTTTTCGATATCCTCCGTAAAATGCTCCTGAAACAGCAGATTATAGACCAGCCCGCTCTCGATGATGGGCATCACGGTCTCCAGCTTTTCCCGAATCAACAGGTCGTTGCTGCGCTTGTCCCTCTCTCTGTCGATCTGCTCCATCGCCTTTTTCAGAGCCGAGACGATCCTGGTCTTTTCCATGGGCTTCGTAATGTACTCAAGCACTCCCAGTGTGATTGCTTCCTTGGCATAATCAAATTTATCGTAAGCGCTCATGACGATAAAAATCACGTTTCGATTGCCCGCGCGAATTTCCCGCATCGCCTCGATTCCGTTGATACCGGGCATCTGAATATCCATAACGGCAATATCGGGACGGTAACTTTCCGCCAGTTCGATGACGCTCCGCCCCGTCTTTGCAAACTCCACGGTACAGGAGTCCCCGAACTCCTTCTCGATAATAAATTTCAGCGAATCGATGACTATGCCCTCGTCATCCGCCAGCATAATCTTGTAGTGGTTCATTTTTTACTCCCTTTCCAGATAAAGACAAACTTCCGTACCTTTTCCCGCGCCCTCGCTCGTGACGCTGATCACATCCTCCCTGCCCGTAAACAGCTTCAGGCGGGAAATTACATTATCCATGCCGACGCCGTTTCCGCCCGACGCCATCTCCGTCTCCCTGTACGTGCCGTTCAACACCTTTTCAATATCTTCCCCGCTCATGCCCACGCCGTTATCTTTTACGCTGATGCAGATGCGGTCTCCCGTTTTGTAGAGGGAAAGAAATATGACACCCCTGTCACCCATCTCGCGAATGCCGTGATTGACACAGTTTTCCACGATGGGCTGCAAGATCATACCCGGCATTTCCACGGACAAAAGGGTTTCGTCAATGCGCTTTTCATAACGGATATCCCCGGCGAAGCGCACGTTGAGGATGTAAATATAGGAATCCACCATCTCCACCTCGTCCGCTACCGTCACCGTCTCCTCGCTCTTTTTCATATTATAGCGGTAAAACTGCGCCACTTTCTGAATATAGTCATAGGTTCTGTCCGCACCTTCCATCATGGAAAGCTGGGCGCCCGCGTTTAAGGTATTAAACAGAAAGTGCGGATTGATCTGCGCCTGTAAATATTTCAGCCTCGCATCCTTCAGATGCCCTTCCATGAGAAGCTCCCGCTCCTTTAACGCACGCTCCGCCTCCATGCTCTCCCGCAGTCTCTCAATGTATTTGCCAATGCTCACCACCATCGAATTGAAGGCGCCTGTCACCACGCCGACCTCGTCCTCAGACTCCACGGGCAAAAGATCGATCTCAAAGTTTCCCTTTGCCACCTCGTCCGCGGAACCGGCAAGCTTTTTAAGCGGTCGGATGATGGCGCCCACCAGACTGATGATAATACAAAAATTGCTCACCATCACCAGAATGATCGCCACCATGGAGATTGCCTCAAACAGACGAAAGCGCTCCAACAGGTCGCTGTACCGCTCGGAATTACTGCGAAACTGCTCCATGTTCAGGGTGGTGAGGTAATCTTTGATCGAGTCATACATGCCGGTGGCATTTTCATAGTGGAGACGGTACTTTTCCACGTTTCGCCCGCGCTTTGCCTCAATGGTCCTGCCCACTTCGCCCAGATAATATTCGCTCATATGGCGGATATTCCGTTCCATGCGGTCAAAGGCGCGTCCTGTCACGGTCTCGTTTAAGTCCGCCGCCATATCCCTGCAGGTCTGCTCGCTGCGGTAGTAATTCTCCAGCGAATCACTGGTCTTGGCATTGAGATAATCCGTCATGTGATCCTGCACGGCGTCCAGCGCATCCGAAAACATGTTCAGATGCAGGTTATCCTGATAGACGGTATCCAGCCGCTTTGACATATTATTGATGCCGATGAGCAGAATAATATTCACCATCGCCACCAGCAGATTGGTCACAATGTAAATGCTGCTGATCTTAAATTGCAGAGAGGCGCTACGGGGTCTGTTTTTCATCTGCCGCCCCTCCTTCTCCCAGATAATCCGCCACATTTTCCGCCGAGATCAGGCTGATATCCGCCGTAAAATACTGGCTGGTGTAACCCAGATCATGATACTCCTGCAGCGCGTCGATGCAAAAACCGCCCATCTGCGGCGCGTCAATGTACACCGTAGCATAGATCACGTTTCTGTCGATGGCATTTAAGATCGTATCCGAAACATAGTAGCCCAAAATACTGACTTTTCCCACCATATTATAATCGACCACCGCCTGATAAGCGCAGGTGGTGTTCAGTTCGTTCAAACAGATGAGGATATCGGGAATATTGTCTGCCATAATAATATCGCGCACAGACTCCTCCACCGAAAAAGCATTGGTGTCATCCACTGTCTGCAGCGACAGCTCGATCGCCGTCTCCCCACGCTCCTGCTCTATGGTCTCCTGAATGCCTGAAAACAGGATGTTCTGATCCAGACCGCCCGCAAAGGCGTTGACTAATATAGTCACTCTTATGGGACGCCTAATCGAACCGACCTCCACAGGCTCCATTTCCACCACCATATCGTCCTCATCCTGCACGATGTTCCCTGCCTGTCCGGTTACGTCGCTCTGATCCCCCCAGCCGACCTTTACCTGCTCCTCCATGGTGCCGACCAGCCGCTCCCGCACGATCTGCAGCGCCTGCCTGCCATACTCTCTGCCCAGATTATAGCTGCCCACGCTCACAAAACTGCAGCGGGCGCTCTGCGTGTTGTCCCCGTAGAGGGTCACAACGGGAATCCCCGCGGCAGCCGCCCTGTCAATGAGCGTCGTCATCTCCTCATTTTCGCCCGCCGTCACAATGATCCCGTCCACATCGGAGGCGATCGCTACCTGCATCTGTTCCTCTACGGAATAATTTTGAAACTGATCGTTTCCCAGCCAGTCCACGTAGACATTGTCCGCAAGCGCCCGTTCACAGGCTCCCTGATAAACGGACTGCCAAAACGGACTCTTGCTGTCCTGGGTGATCAGCATATAGTATCTGTCGTAGACGCCCGCAGCGCTCTCCTCCTGATAACTTCCCCGATAAAACCACAACACAAAAACAGCCATCAGCACGGTCAGCACAATGCAGGATGCCGTCAGGACCGGAGGCAGTAAGGCAAGCCCCGAAAAAGATTTTTTCGGGGCTGATGGTTTGTCGGTATGTTGTTTTTTCGACTTAATTATCTTCAAGACCTTTCTGGGTATCTTCTATGAGCTTTTCAGTCATTTCAGACGCTTTCTCATATTCTTTCTCTTTCAATGCCTGCTGAAGATCCTTCAAATCCTGCAGCAAGCGTCTTAAGTAACTCTTAAAAACGCTCATATCTTCCATTCATTCTCCCTTCTTCCTTATTTTGAATAATACGCATCGTAGTTTACGATCTCATCCAGCAGCTTCGGCAGCTGTTCGTCCATCACCTCGTCCGCAAACTGGCAGGTGCCCACTGCCATGTGACCGCCGCCGCCATACTTTAACATCAGGCTGCCTACATTGACATGGGAAGTGCGGTTTAAGACACTGTAGCCCACCGCCGCGGAACACCCTTTGCCGCCGCGTCCGTTCACGATCCAGACAGAGATATTCTGCTCAGGATACATACTGTAGATCAGGAAACGGTTGCCGGAATAAATGGGATCCACACCCCGCAGGTCGGAAATGATCACATCCTTCTCGATGCGCGTATGCGCCCGCACCATCTCTTTGAATTTCTGATCCTGCTCACGGTAGATGTCGATACGCTCCTGCACATCGGGCAGCGCCAGAATCTCCTCCGTATTCATGGTACGGCAGCACTCCATCAATTTCTCCATCAGCTGATAGTTGGAAATCGTAAAGTTACGCCATCTGCCAAGTCCCGTGCGGGGATCCATCAAAAATCCCACCAGAATCCAACCCTGGGGATTCTGAATCTCGTCAATGGTCAGATTGCCGGAATCCACCTTATCTACGGCAACCATCATATCGTCAAAGTGAGAGAATCGCTCCTCGCCTCCGTAATACTCGTAAATGATGCGCGCGCAGGAAGGCGTGATGCGGCTTTCTCCTTTATATTTTCCCTTTAACTCATTGCGCTCATGCTCGCTGGAATGATGGTCAAACCAAAGCCCGCATCCCTCCACGAAAGGAACGTTTGCCAGCACGTCGTTCTCGTCGATCTCCACCAAACCGTCCTGCAGATCCTTCGGGTGCGCAAATTTCCAACTGTCGATCAGCCCTATCTCCTTTAAGAGGGCGCCGCATGCCAGTCCGTCAAAATCAGATCTCGTCACTAATCTCATCGTTTTTTCTCCTATCCCATCCCAAATTCTATGCCCCAAAATACAAAGCCCCGGCCGCGTAGATTCTCATGTCCGCTCCACAGCCTGCCGCTATGTTAATTATAAAAGATAGACCCGCGCATTTCAAGAAAAAGTTCTAAAGAAGGATCGACACCGGTCCGCTGTTCTTCGGAATCAGGGTAATCTCCTGTCCCAGCTTAAAAGAGTAGATGATCTTCTCCTTCACGGGCTTTGTGCCGCCAAAGATCCGGGTCAGAGCCTCGCTGTAATAATCAAGCTGCACCTGATAACGCTTTACCAGCTCCTCCGCCGTGTCTACGGCGTCCGTTTTGTAATCCAATACCACAAAGCCGTCCTCCTCCTCAAAGAACACGTCGATGATTCCCTGAATGAGCACCGTCTCCTCCGACGGAAACTCCGGATTCAAGCGGTCTGCGGGAAGCCCCAGCACAAAAGGCTGCTCCTTGTAGAGTTTCCCCGCACGCGCCGCCTCCGCCATGCGCCATGCCGCCCCGCTCGTTAAAAAGGCAGTCAGCTTCGGAAGTGAGAGCGCCTCATAATAGGCTTTTGATAGTCTCCCCTCCCGCAGCCCGGTCTCCATCTGCTCCCGCAAAAGTGTGCCCGCGGCGTCAGAATTTCGGTTGACTTCAATAGTCAATTTTTCAAACGCAAAGAGCTCCATCGCCTTATGGAAGGCGCTGCCGCGCATGGACCCGGTGACACGCTCGTCATTTTCGATGAATTTCGGTAGATAGGGAATCACGGGCTTTTCCTCGAAAAGATGCGCCGAAAGGTCGGATTCTTCCTGCATTCCCGCCTTTTTTAATTCCGACACGGTAGTCTTTGTGTAGAGGTCTTTGAGGTTCTCATGCGGATAGCGGTAAGAAAAACGATGTGACAGCTCTGTCATCAGTTCTTTCGAGCATTTCACTCCGTCAACATCTTCCGCCGCTCCGGACGAGACGGACATCAGCTTTCTTTTCGCTTCCTCCCCGTGCAGCACTTCTTCCAGCTTTTCCTCCACCACATGGTCCCAACCGGTCAATGTTACCGTAAAACCCATCTCCTCCCCATACTCCGCCGCGCCGCTGTCCGCTTCCACGCCGCCCGCCTCATACAAACCGTCCAGACAACGGCTGCCGGAGAGCGCAAAGAGCACAAAGGACAGCAGACTGGTCGTGCCGTACAAAACGTCGTAGGAAAGGAGCTTCTCCTTCCGTCTGCGCAGGGGAAGCAGGGACAGAGCCGTCTTCTCCAAATCCTTCACGCTGCCAGAGAGGATCAGTTTTTCCTCCGCTCTGGTCATTGCCACATAGAGAATGCGCATTTCTTCCGCCAGATTATCCCGCCTGCGCTTCACGGCGATCGCCTGTTTGCGCAGGCTCTTTGCCCGCACGCGAAGTACGGGATCCACATAGTCCACGCCAAGTCCGGCGTCCACATCCGCCAGGACCGTGCCGTCTCCCTCCTTTGCCCGAAAGCGTCTGGACAGCCCTGAGACGAAACAGATCGGAAACTGCAGTCCCTTGCTCTTGTGCACGCTCATGATGCGCACCACATCCGCATTCTCATCCTGCATCCCCGCCTCGCCGTAGTCCACTTCGTACTTTTCCAACTGCTCCATGTAGCGCAGGAAATGATAGAGTCCGAAATAGCCGGTCTTCTCATAGTCCGCCGCCTTCACCAACAGCATCTCTACATTGGCGCGCCTGCGGCTCCCTTCGGGGCGGACGGCAACATAGGCAAGATAACCGCTCTCCCGCAAGATGATCTGCAAAAGCTCATGCACGGAGGTGTAGACCGCCAGATCCCGGTAGCGGGCGATCTTTTCAAGGAAGTCGGCGGCTTTCTGACGCAGGGAGGCAGGAATATCGGCCGCGGGCGAGGACCCCGCACAGGCCTTCAGCGCGTCGTAGAGATAACGCTTCTTCGGGTAAGCTGCCCGCACCAGCGCAATCTCCTCCTCGGAAAAGCCGCCCAGATAGGCGTGCAATACCCCATAAAGAGGAATGTCCTGCAAAGGATTGTCCAGTACCCGCAAAAAGTGCAAAAGCTCCTGCACCTCCCCCGCCGCAAAATATCCCGTGCGGGAAGTGACATAGACGGGAATGCCCTCTTCCTCCAGCACCCGCTTAAAGACCTCGTCCCAGCCGGAAAGGGTGCGCAGGAGGATCACGATATCGCGGAAAGAAGCCTGCCGCAGCGTCCCCGTCTCCCGATCCGTCACCTTGAGATCTCTCAAGATTTCTTTGATCTTCGCCGCCACTGCGTATGCTTCCCGCTCCTTCGCACTAAGCTCCTCCGGCCTGTCCCCCTCCTGTACGAGGAGAAGCTCCGTGCGGTAGGGGGAATGTGCGGAAACTGCCGTTTCGTTCGCGGCAGGCGCAGAGGATTCTGCTTCGGTTGCGGCAGACGCAGGGGCGCACACTTCGTCTGCCGCCGGTGCAGGCGGATAGACCGCCCCCGGATGCAGCGCCGCCTGCTCATCGTAAACGATACCGCCCAGCGCCTTTCCCATCAGGCGGTAAAAAAGGGCATTGACGCTGTCAAGCACCTCCGTCCTGCTCCTGAAATTCTGATGCAGGTCGATCCGCAGCGCCCGCTCCCCGTCCTTTCCATACTCGTCATACTTTTCTAAAAAAAGCTCAGGTCTCGCCAAACGGAATTTATAGATGCTCTGTTTCACATCCCCCACCATAAAGCGGTTGTACCTGCCCTCCGCTTCTCCGCTGATGGAGGAGAGCAGATACTCCTGCACCAGATTGCTGTCCTGGTACTCGTCGATGAGGATCTCGTGATAGCTGTCGCGATAGGCAAGCGCCGTTTCCGTGGGCACATATTGACGCGATACCCCGCCTGCGCTTCCCTGATCCGCGCTCCTCTGATCGTTAATCTGCAAATCGGATGTACCGTCTTCATCTTCTTCCCGTAAGAGCACCTGCAGCGCAAAATGCTCGATATCGTCAAAATCCAGCACATTTTTCTCCCGCTTGGCTGCGTCGAAAGCTTCCTTAAAGGAGATCGTCAGGTCGATCAGCGCCGTAAGCGCCGCCTGACAGCCTTCCATCTGTCTGCAAATCTGTTCTTCATTTCCCGCGAAGAAGGACTCCCGCAGTTCCGAGAGGCTATCTTTCACATCGGTGCGCAGCAGTTTTGCCGCCTCGCGTTTCGCGTGCGAAACCGTCTCGTCCTTTTTGGATGGCAGGCGGTCGAAGCGTACGCTGCCGAACGCCGCGCAGAGGGCGTCATAGTCGGAGTGAGCGCTGTCTGTGCATTCATCCGTATTTTGCGCGGCGCTTTTTGGTTGACCGCATAAGTCAACCAGTTTTTCCACCATTTCCAGCTCCCGCTCCAGCAGTTCTCCATAGAAATAGGGACCATCGGACTCCTCGCAAAGCTTTGACGCCGTCCGCAGCTTCTCCTCACAGCCCGCAAGCAGCAGCCGCACATGCTCCATCAAATCCTTCATCCACGGCAAAGACAAGATACCGTGCGCGCCATCCGCCGACGCATCGTTATGCGAATCCGCCTTTCCATCCTGCTCCGCATCAGACTCACGCCGTCTGCCCGACAGCGCCGTGCTGTAATCCTCCTTCCGTTCGGAAAGCCACCGCTCGGGAAAAGGCGTGCTCATGGCAAAATCATAGAGGGTCATGACCTCGGTTTCCACCGCCTGATCGCGGTTTCCCGTACTGAAATACTCCATCGCGTGCAGAAACGCGGGCTCCCCCTGCGTGTAAGCTTCCTCCAGCACACGGGCAAGCACCTCCCCGCGCAAAAGCCGCATCTCTCCTTCCTCGCCGATGCGAAAGCCGGGGTCAAGACCGATGGTGTGAAACTGATTTCTGAGCACAAAAAGGCAGAAACTGTCGATCGTGGTGATCTGCGCATTATAGAGCAGGGTCGTCTGCCGCTGTAAGTGCTCATTTGCCGGATCCTCCGCAAGCCGCTCCTGCAAAGCGCGGCTGATCCGCTCCCGCATCTGCGCCGCCGCCGCGTTGGTAAAGGTCACGACCAACAGCCTGTCGATATCCACGGGATGTTCCCCATCGCACACCATTTTCACGATCCGCTCCACCAGCACCGCCGTCTTGCCGGACCCCGCCGCCGCCGAGATGAGGAGATTCTTCCCCCGCTCGTCGATGACTCTCTGTTGTGTCTCGGTAAATGTAACGCCCATCTCAACTTTCCTTCCTGTCCATCTGTGCTCCCGTTTTCTCTGCCGTGCCGCTCATTTCCTCCCGAATCTGCTCCAGCGCCTCCGCCGTTCCCATCTTCGGAAGTTTTCTGGTCTGATACCCCGACTGTGCCGCCGTACCCGCATCGTACCCGCATACACTCTTGTAGGTACAGTAGGTGCATGCCTTGTCGCTGCCGAACTCGCAGGGATTGACCGATATGGTCCCATCGAGGATGCCCCTCCCCAGCTGGCGGATCTTGTGATTCACGTAATCCGACACAATAGTCATATCTTCCTCCGCCATCACACCGGAAGCGGCAGAGAAGCTGCCGTCCTTTTTCCGCTCCAACGGGAGAATTTCGGACTTATCCGAAAAGTCGGCATCGAGCAAACTGACAGCCTCGTCACTTTTATTGACCACTCCGGTCATCTTAAGTTCCCGCAAAATCCGCTGATTGATTTCCTCCGGCGTCAGCTCTCCCTCCGCCTCCACCATCGGGTCCGCTACATGGTAGTAGAGCATGGCCGCGGGATGCACTTCCTTGTCGGGATACTTCTTCTTCGCCAGTTCCTGCGCCGCATTCAGATAGACCACGAGCTGTAGCTGCAAACCATAATAGAGCGCCGCCAGATCAAAACGCCGCTCCCCGGATTTATAGTCAATGACCTTCACGTACACTTTATCCTCCTTCTCGCACAGATCCACGCGGTCGATCCTCCCCCGCAGACGCAGCTTTTCCCGTTCCGTCAGGGCGATGTTCAGCGCATCCAGATCTTCCAGCGAATCAAAGGAGACCTCAAAAGCCTCCGGCAAAAAGCTTCCTTTCTGCAGCTGGGCGCGCAGGGTACGCACCGTCCGATGTAAGATGCGCTCGATCCTGTCAAGAAGCCGCTTATTCCGCTCACTGCTGTAAAGGACGGTCTCTCCATAGACGGCGGCGCAGGCCAAAAGCGCCTCCTTTACGAGCGCCCCGCTCTCCTCCTCGGGAAAGGTGAGCCAGGTATAGCCGTGCGCGGCAAGCCGCTCTCCAAAAAGTTCCAATGTCTGATGGAACAGGTTGCCCAGATCGACCGCCTCAAACCCGTATTCGCCCCGTTCCCGCAGCCGCAGCCCATACTGTAAAAAGTGGGCGTATGCGCAGGCGGCATATTTTTCCAAACGGCTCACGCTCCCCAAAAGGGACGCCCCGTAGAGGGCGGTACTGACTGCTTTGGTCAAAGGCGTGTCCACATACCGCGCAAAAGCCGCCTCCGTCAAAGTCTCTACCTGCTCTGTATACCGCGCATCCTGCAGATAGCAGCGGTAAAAAGTGTAAAAATCTCCCTGTTCTGATGCAGGCAGCCGTCCTGCCGCATACTCGCGCAGGCTGTCCGCCAAAAAGCCAACGCCGTCCGCTCCGCACACAAGCTGCTGTACCATCGCGCCGCTCTCCGGATTTTCAATGGTGAGCGTCGGAAACAGACCGCGCAAAAGCTCCACCAGATAGGCGGGGCGTAATGTCTTTCCGTCCTCTCCCACTCTGGCATAGGAAATGTAAAGCTCCTGCGAGGGCTTGGTCATATTGAGATAGAGATAAAGCCTCTGAATATACATCTGCTGCCTGGGCGTGGGCGCCAGTTCGATCTGCGCCTTTCGCAGAAATTCCCGGTCAAGATCCGAGATGATCCCGCCGCCGCTCCCCTTGGGGATATTGCCGTCATTGACCCCCAGGAAAAAGAGGACCTTCACCTGTTTCAGCCTCGTTCTCTCAATGTCTCCCACCAGAATACGATCCACATTCCGGGGAATCGTGCCCACCGTGATCTCCATAAGACCCGAATCCAGAATCTCCGCAAACTCCCGCAGGCTCATCTCCTCCTCCGCCAGCAGCCCGTCTATCTGATCCAGCAGATCGATCACCAGCGGGTAGATCTGTCCGTACTCCTTTGCCCGCGCAGGATCGCCCTGCCGCAGGAACATCGCCTCATAGTCCGCAAGCTTCTGCTGTACCCCCGCCTGCTCCATAAAGCGATAGAGGGCACGTACCAGCTCCCCTGCCGTGCGGCACGGCTGCAGGAAGGGCGCCATCTGCTCCATCAGCCGTTCCCGCAGGGCATTACACGCTGCAAGCGCCAAAAGCGAAGCCTCCTCGCCCTCGGGATCCTCCTCCCTGTAGACAAAGGCTTCGCTCCACTTTTTTCTGCCCCTGATACCAAAACGGCGGACATAGTTTTCCAGACGGTCCGTTTCCTCTTTTTCAAAGCCTGCCAAACCCGTGCGCAGATAATGAAACACGGCTTCCGCACTGAAATCCGTCCCTACGATCTGCAGGGCGCTGCGCAGATAAGAGGAAAAAGGATTCCCCAAGATCCCCGTCGTCCGATCCAGATAAATGGGAATGTCAAAACGGGCAAAGACCTCCTGCGCCTCCTTGCCGTACACTTCCATATTTCCTGTGACCACGGCGATATCACGGTAGCACAGCTCCTCCGATTCCAAAAGCATCCTGCGGATTGCAATGCAGGTCTGCCGCAGCTCCTGCGCAGGCGTGGAAGCTTCAAAGAGGTGAATGCGCTCTGTCTCCTTCTCATAAACCTGCGCTGGATAGCGAAAGAGATTGCGTTCCAGATGGGCAAGCTCCGGATTCTCGGAAAACCGCGGCAACCGTCCCTCCCGTTTTTCCCTACACCAAACAGCCGGCTCCTCAGAAACCTCGATCTCCCGCGCCAGCTTTTGCAGAGCGGCAACTGTCTTTTGTGTCAGATAAAACAGCTTCTGCTCCCCTTCCATACGGTAGGGATCTTCCCTCTCGTCTATCGTCAGGGTGACAATGACCTGTTCAGTCAATCTTAACAGATCCTGAATGACACGGTTCTGAATAGGCGTAAAGCCGGTGAAGCCGTCAAAAGCGATCACGGCGTTTCGCACGATCTGCGACTTGGGCAGGGCTGCCCGCAGTCTGTCGAGCGTCTCCTCCGTGGTGATGAACTTATCCTGCTTATAAGCGGAAAACGCCTGATATAAAAGCTTTAAGTCTTTCAGCTTATGATACAGCGCGCCCCGTCCTTTTGCGTAGGACAGCAGGACATCCAGCTCCTTTTCCCCCACGCCGTACTGCATAAATTCGGAAAGGGCGGACTTCACCTCATGGATATAGCCGATCTTGTGCAGATGGCTGCCCAAAAAAGAAAGGTCCGCCCGTTTCTCCTGCGCGACTTTGCGCAGCACCAGACTCTTTCCCGTATCATCCAAAACAGGCAGCTCCTCTCCACCCACCTCCTCTAAGATGCGGTGCGTCAATCTCCCGAAGCTGAGTACATCCACATTCATAATCGCGTGTCTCGGATGCTCCACCACCAGATCCATCTGCGTCTGCATGGTGAACTGATCCGGCACGATCAGAAGATAGTTTTTCTGCGGGTGCTTTAAGGATTCTTCGATGATGAAATCATGCAGTTTTTTGCTTTTTCCCGCGCCCGAAGCGCCGAAGTAGAATTGTAGGGACATATTTTTCCTTCTGTAATGAAACTTATTATTCCAAAATAGTCTTTACACAGTATCCGAGTACTTTTATAATAAAATTATACCATAAACAGTTATCATAAAGAAAGTAGGTGATGATATGCCAACCAGTCTTGAGGTAACAAAAGCTGCTATTGATGATTTCAAAAAGATACAGAAGTATATGACACTGGCAAAAGAAGAAAACGCCGTAAAAACATATGCCGAATTGAAAGATGAATATCTCTCACTGAAAGCAATCTTACAAGTTTCCGGCGTTAATCTCGCTGACATTGATAAGATTAAAGAATAAGAAAAAAGAGAATGCCTTATTTCAGGCATTCTCTTGCGTTTTAGAATTATTTCTCATTCCGTAAAGGGAATCACACCACCGTCATAGGTATTGTTGATGTACTCCTTCACCGCGTCGGACTTCAGTGCCGCCACCAGTGCCTTGATTGCCTCGCTGTTCTCATTGCCTTCCTTCACCGCGATCACATTCACATACGTTTTCGCCGCTTCGGAATCGGACTGCTCGTAAGCCACCGCATCCTTTGCCACGGAGAAACCTGCCTCCATCGCGTAGTTACCGTTTAAGACCATGAATGCCACCTCGTCCTTCACGCGGGGCACCTGCGCTGCCTCCAGCTCCTGAATCTCAACATTGTAAGGGTTCTCCTCGATATCGCGCACCGTTGCTTCCAAGCCGACGCCTGCCTTCAAGGTCAAAATGCCGTTATCCTGTAACAGCAGAAGCGCCCTCGCCTCGTTGGTAGTATCATTGGGAACCGCAATGGTGTCTCCATCTGCGATCGCGGAAAGATCGCTCTTCGTACCGGGATAAATGCCGAAAGGCTCATAGTGGATACCACCCGCGTTCACCAGATGCGTTCCCTGCTCCTCGTTAAAGGAATCCAGATAGGGAATGTGCTGGAAATAGTTCGCGTCATACTCGCCGCTCTCCACCACCTGATTGGGCTGCACATAGTCGTTGAAGACCGTCACCTCCAGCGTATAGCCCTGCTCCGCCAGGATCGGCTTCACCTGCTCCAGGATCTCCGCATGCGGTGTCGCCGAAGCCGCCACGGTGATCGTCTTGTCATCCTTCTTCCCGCCGCAGCCTGTCAGCGCCGCAAGCGCCAGAGCCGCCGTCACAACAGTTACCAATACTTTCTTTTTCATAATTTTCTCCTCCTTGTCAGAGCAGCTTTATGCGATGACACGCGCCGAGAATCTCAAATTCTCGGCTGCGATCACGGAGTTTGCACTGCTCTTTCGCAAACTCCAGATGAAAAAATCAGCCTATCATGGTGATTTTTTCATCACTCCTCCTCTTATGATATGTAAATAATATTACTTCCTCTTATCCAGCTTCACCGACAACCGCATCCCCAGCGTCTGGAAAATCTGCACCAGTATCACCAGCAGCACCACGGAAACAATCATAATCAGCGTCTCATAGCGGTAATAACCGTAGCGCATGGCGATATCGCCTAAGCCCCCGCCGCCGACCACGCCTGCCATCGCAGAGTAGCCAAGGATCGTGCCGATGGCAATGGTCACACCCACCAAAATCGATGTTCTCGCCTCAACCAAAAGCACCTTCCAGATGATTGTGAACGTGTCGGCGCCCATGCTCTGCGCCGCCTCCACTACACCGTGATCTACTTCTTTGATGGAAGACTCTATCATACGCCCGATAAACGGCGCCGCCGCGATGGTAAGCGGCACGATGGTCGCTATCGAACCCGTGGTCTTACCCACGATTGCCCTCGTCAGGGGCATTACCAAAATCAAAAGGATCAGGAACGGGACGCTGCGCAAAATATTAGCAAGCACGTCAAGCGCTTTATAAATCACAGCATTGGGTCGGATCCCCGACTTATCTGTCACGGCAAGGACAATCCCCCATGGCAGTCCCAGCAGATAGCCGAAGAAAGTTGACAGTAGTGTCATAAGCAATGTGTCCCGCACGCCTTCCAGCATCATCAGTGTCAGGTCACTCGTCCACATAACCGTTCACCTCCTCCACAGCCAGCCCTCTCTGTGTGAGATAAGCTTTCATTTCTTTCTGCATCTGTATGTCGTCGGGCAGACTTAAAATCATCTCGCCTCTGGCGATCCCCTCCACGTTCTTGGTGTCCGCCCGCAGGATGTTGATGGGCTGCCCAAACTTTAACACCATATTCGCGATCACGGGTTCAACGGAAGAATTGACGGAAAACACAATGCGCACACAGCATTTTCCTTTCATCAATTCTTTTTGGCGATCCTCCAGCGTGCGGCGGTCCGTGCCGCTGCCCTTTAAGATCAACTCCTTCGCCTCCGCCGTCTTCGGGTGGGCAAAGATATCCGAGACCCGCCCCTGTTCTACCAGCCGTCCCTCGCCGATGATTGCTACATGGGAACAGATCTCCCGAACCACCGACATTTCGTGCGTAATGATCACGATCGTAATGCCGTACTTTTGATTGATTTCCTGCAGCAACCGCAAAATCGACTGCGTCGTGCGCGGATCCAAAGCGCTCGTCGCCTCGTCACACAAAAGGATTTTCGGATTCACCGCCAATGCTCTGGCAATCGCGACCCTCTGCTTTTGTCCGCCGGAAAGCTGCGACGGATAGGCTAATGCCTTATCCGAAAGCTCCACGATCTCCAGAAGCTCTTTCGCACGTTCCTTTGCCTCATTTTTCTTCATACCGCCGATCACCAGCGGAAAGCAGATATTATCGATCACATTCTTTTGCATCAACAGATTAAAATGCTGGAAGATCATAGAAATCTCCCTGCGCATCTGCCGAAGCTGCCGCTGTGTCATCGCGCCCAGATCCTTACCTTCGATACAGACCGTGCCGGATGTGGGCCGCTCCAAAAAGTTCAGGCAGCGCACCAGTGTGCTCTTGCCGGCACCGGACATGCCGATAATGCCATAGATATCGCCCGCCTCGATCGAGAGCGTGATATCCTGCAGCGCATCCACCTTGCCGTCGTCCGTCTCAAAAGTCTTGCTTAAGCCCTGTACTTCTATCATTTCAGCCATCTCATTCCTCATTCCGAAGCATCACAAATTTACTTGTAAAAAATCAGCGCATCCGTGTGATTTTCACAGTATCCTCATGACACTTTCACGATTGTCGCAACCTTGCTCACTATAGTATGAATCCGGCGAAATGTCAAGAATCCGGTTCAGCCGGAGCGAGTCTTCCGTGCAAATCGCTCTTCACTACGCGAACAGCGCCGTGGAAAGGTACCTGTCCCCTGAGTCGGGCAGGAGCGCCACGATGACCTTGCCCTTGTTTTCCGGGCGCTTTGCCAGCTGCGCAGCCGCATGGAGCGCCGCTCCCGATGAGATACCCACCAGCACGCCTTCCTGCACGGCGATTGCCCTGCCTGCCGCAAAGGCGTCCTCATTCGCCACCTTAATAATCTCGTCGTAAACACCTGTATCCAACACCTCGGGCACAAAGCCTGCGCCGATTCCCTGAATCTTGTGCGCACCCGGCTGCCCGCCTGATAATACGGGACTGCTCTCGGGCTCCACTGCCACCACCTTTACGGCCGGATTCTTTTCTTTTAAATAAGAACCAACCCCCGTAATCGTGCCGCCGGTGCCAACGCCTGCCACGAAAATATCCACCTTTCCATCCGTATCTTCCCAAATCTCCGGGCCGGTCGTTGCCTTGTGAATCGCGGGATTCGCCGGGTTCACAAACTGCCCCAGAATGATGGAACCGGGCGTAGACGCCTGCAATTCCTCCGCCTTGGCGATCGCGCCCTTCATGCCCTGCGCGCCGTCCGTCAGCACCAATTCTGCGCCGTAAGCCTGCAAGAGCTTACGCCGTTCCACGCTCATGGTCTCAGGCAGGGTCAAAATCGCCCGATATCCCTTTGCCGCCGCCACCGCCGCCAGCCCGATGCCGGTATTGCCGCTGGTGGGTTCGATAATGGTGCCGCCAGGCTTCAGTTTCCCCTCCCGCTCCGCTTCCTCGATCATATTCAGGGCGATACGATCCTTCACCGATCCCGCCGGGTTCAGGTATTCCAACTTCACCAGGATGGTCGCATCCTTGATGCCGTTTTTCTCCTCGTAATTTCTCACTTCCAGCAGAGGTGTATGCCCGATCAGCTCCGCCGCGCTCTTTTTGATATTCGCCATAACAGATTCCTCCTTACTTATTTCCTACTTACTCAGTGGGTTTAGTATAGATTGATGATACACCCTTTTTTCCATCGTGTCAATCTGTTTTTTTCATTTGTACAAATAACATAATCATAAGCAGACCCTTGGAGAACATTGGTACTTGACGAGGTTATTTCGAGTCTAGTACCATTATGTTCGACGGAGCGAAAGCGCGTCTGCGTTGATTATGTTATTTGTACAATCCCACAAATTATGATACAATTACTTCCATGAAAATCCTGTTTATCGAATGGGCGAGCTTCGGCAACGCCGACATCAAAGACGCATTTATGAAGGAAGGACACAGCATCGTCAGTTTTCCTTTTTCCAACAAGGACGCCCGACGCGACGCTGCGATTGAAGCGGAGCTTGCGGGCAGACTGCGCGAAACGGTTCCCGACGCCGTGTTTTCCTTTAATTATTTTCCGCTGGTATCCAATGTCTGCAAGCGGGAAGGGCTGCCCTATCTTTCCTGGATCTACGACAGCCCCTACGTGATGCTCTACTCCTACACGACCGTCAATCCCTGCAACCACATCCATGTCTTTGACAGCGCAGTGTACCGAGAGTTTCAGGCGGCGGGTATTCAGACTGTCCACTATCTGCCCATGGCGGCAAATACCGAGCGGCTGGACGCCCTGCACGCAGATTCATTTGCCTATGACGTTTCCTTTGTGGGCTCCCTCTACACAGAGTCCCACAATTTCTTCGACCGCATGGAAACCCTCTCCGAATACGCAAAGGGCTATCTGGAGGGGCTGATGAATGCGCAGATGCACATACAGGGCTATAACCTGATTCAGGAATCATTGTCTCCCATCATGGGAGAGTTGTATCAAGCGCTTCCGATGGACCCGAATCCGGACGGTGTGGAGACCCGGGAATACCTCTACGCTCAATATGTCATCAATCGCAAGATCACGGGGCTGGAACGACTGCGCCTGCTCACGGCGATCACAGAAAGGCATACGCTGGACCTCTTTACCCTGGATCCGGCTTTCACACTGCCCAACCTGCGCAACCACGGCACGGCAGACTATTACTCCGAAATGCCATTGGTTTTCAAACAAAGCCGCATCAACCTGAATATTTCACTGCGCAGCATCCAGAGCGGCATTCCGCTCCGTGCCTTTGACATCATGGGGAGCGGCGGTTTTCTCTTATCCAATTATCAGGAAGACTTTTTGGAGAACTTTACCCCGGGGGAAGACTTTGTTGCCTATGAAAGCGAGCAGGATCTTCTGCAAAAAATCGATTATTACCTGGCCCACGAGGACGAACGGCAGGCCATCGCCCAAAGTAGTCATGATAAAATAGCTGCCGCACACACCTACCGCGACCGTGTGCGGGAAATGTTATCCTGCCTGTAAAACTCTCCTCTTATGATATAGTTTGCTACATTTGATAAAATATGGTAAACTATACGCAATCGCAAAAAATCGCGCACAAAGGAGCCCCTATGCACCCCATTTCCGTCTGCATCATCGCTAAAAACGAGGAAGCCCGCATTGAGAAATGCCTTTCCTCCATAAAACCCTACGGCTTCGAGATCGTGGTGGTGGATACGGGTTCCACCGACCGCACAAAGGAAATCGCGGCGAAGTATGCGGACAAGGTATCCGACTTTATCTGGTGCGATGACTTTTCCGCCGCCAGAAACTTTTCCCTGCGTGAAGCTTCCAACAACTGGATCTTTATGATCGACTGCGACGAGACGGTAAAGCATCTCGACGTGGAGGAACTCAACTACTTCCGCAAACATTTTTCGGATAAGGTGGGGAGCGTCACACGGGAAAATTTTGTGACGGAGAACGGCGTGCTCACGCTCAATAATACCGATTACACGGAACGCTTTTTTGACAGACGCCTCTACCGCTATACGGGCATCATCCATGAGCAGCTCACCCCGGTAAGAGGGCATGAGATCGACACCCTTCTGTTAAATACTACTCTCCTCCACAGCGGCTACGATATGACAGAGGAGGAGCGCGAAGCAAAATTCAGGCGCAACTTTACCTTACTGCAAAAGCAGGTTGAGACCGATCCGGAAAATCCCTACCTTTACTATCAGCTCGGCAAAAGCTGTGAGATTCTAAGCGACTTCGAACATGCCTGCGGATACTATGACAAGGGCCTGACCTTTGACCTGGATCCGGAGCTCGCCTATGTACAGGCGATGGTAGTCTCCTACGGCAATGCGCTGCTGCGGACGAATCAGGCCCAGACAGCCTTGGGCTTTGAGGGCATATACGACGAATTTTCACAGGTGACGGACTTTGTCTACCTGATGGGCAATATCTACAAAGATAACGGCATGTATGAGGAAGCGCTCGCGCAGTACCAGAAAGTCTCGCAGATGCCTCCCGGCAGGCAGACCGGCACAAACAGTTTCCTGCCCGCCTACCAGTGCGGTCACATCTTTGAACTGTTAGGAGACCTCGACTCCGCATCTGCCCTCTATGCGCAGTGCAGCGATTTTGCGCCTGCCTTGGAGCGCTTGCATGCTATTGGGGAACGCCAGCGCCACTGACCGGCTTTTCCCTGCAACACCGGAAACGCCCATTTTGCCAAACATACCGGCACGGAGGTAATTATGATTCCAATTTCTGTGTGTATTATTGGAAAAAATGAAGAACAACACATTGCAAACTGCCTGGCACCGCTTGCCCCCTATCCTTTTGAAATCGTCTATGTGGACACGGGCTCCGAAGACCATACAAAGGAGATTGCTGCAAAGCATCAGGCAAACATATATGATTTTACATGGATCGACGACTTTTCCGCAGCCAGAAACTATGCCATGAACAAGGCATCCCACGATACAGTCCTTTTTCTGGACTGCGACGAATATCTCACCGAACTTGAGGCGGATGCTCTATCCAAGCTTGCCGAGGCGCACGCAGACGGCGTGGGGCTGCTTCTTCGCAACAACTACTTCGAATCAAACGGCAGCCCCACGAATTATCCGGATCGGGTGGAGAGGCTTTTTTCCAAAAGACGTTTCCACTACACCGGCATCATTCACGAACAGGTCGTGACTCTTGACAAAGACAGCCCTCTCTATGAGCGCTATGACCTTCCCCTGACCGTGGATCACGCAGGCTACAGCGATAAGGAGACCATGCGCAAAAAGGCGGAGCGCAACAATGAGCTGCTGTATCGGGAGCTGAAAAAGAAGCCCGAGGACCCCTATCTCTATTTCCAGATTGGGCAGTCCTACAATGCTATCCGCGACTACGAGAACGCTTATATGAATTATAAAAAATCCTTTGCGTTGCCCTTAAATCCCTACGAGCCCTGGGTACAGATCATGGCGACCGCCTACATCAACGCCATGAACCACACGGGACGCTCCAGAGAAGCCGTGCGCTTTTTTGAACCGATCTACGCACACTTTGAAAACGACGCCAACTTTTACTGCAGTATGGGCAACGCTTACTTAAACCTGCATCCGCCAAAGCCTCTAAACGCTATGACGGAATACCTGAAAGCCCTGCAATGCCCGACCGCAAGGGAAGAAGGCGCCAACAGCTACATCCCCTACTACAACATCGGGCTGGTCAATGAGATGCTGGGAAAGACCGACGCTGCGCTCACTTTCTATCAACGGGCCGCGGAGATGGGCTTTTCACTTGCCCAAGAAAAATTAGAAAGGATTTGAACCTATGATTCCCATATCCGTCTGCATCATTGGAAAAAACGAAGAAAAAAATATTGAAAAGTGCCTGGCTCCCCTTATGCCATACAACTTTGAGATCATCTATGTGGACACAGGCTCCACTGACCGCACGAAAGAGATTGCTGCCAAATACACGGACAAAATCTATGATTTCGAATGGATCGACGACTTTTCCGCGGCAAGGAACTTTTCTCTGACCAAGGCAAGCCACAATTATGTGCTGGTTCTGGACTGTGACGAATTCCTGACAGCCCTGGATCTGGACGCTCTCTGTGAAGCCATCGAGACACATCCCCGTGGAAGCGTAGGGCAGATCTTACGAAAGAGTTTCTCCAACGCCCAATACCGCCAAAAATATACCCTGGAACGGGTAGACAGGCTGTTTCACAAACGCAATTTCCACTATATCTATCTGATCCATGAGCAGGTCGCCGACATAAAAACAGACCGCACCGATTACGAGCGTTACGACATCCCCGTGGAAGTGGATCATGTCGGCTATGTGGGCACTGACGACGAAAAACGCATCAAGGCGGAGCGCAACAATGCCCTGCTTTTTCAGGAAATCAAGCGAAAACCTACGGAGCCCTACTTCTATTTTCAAATAGCCCAGTCCTACAACCTGATCGATGACTATGAAAATGCCTATATTTATTATAAGAAAGCTTTTGAACTGCCTTTACTTTTGGAAAATCTCTGGGTTCATGTGATGGCAAACAATTTTATCAACGTTATGGTACAGACAGGAAGGGCTGCAGAAGCGCTGGAACTCTACCTCCCGGTTTATGAGGATTATGCGCACAGCCAGCAATTCCTGTGCAGCTTTGGCGCCCTCTATTTGAATCAGACGCCGCCTCAGCCCCTAAAAGCGATGATGGAATTTGTAAAAGCATTGCAGACTCCAATTGATCCGGAGGAGGGAGATTACAGCGGCATGGCGCTTTACAGCATGGGATATGCCAATGAGCTATTGGGAAATGCCCCCGCAGCCGCCTCCTTTCTGGTAAAAGCTGCTGAAAAAGGCTATCCCCTGGCGGTGGAAAAAATGGAAGAACTGAAAAGAAACGAGGAAAAACAGTAAGATTATGATTCCGATTTCCGTGTGTATCATCACAAAAAATGAAGCAGAATATCTGGAACAATGTCTAAAAGCGTTAAAGCCCTATCCTTTTGAGATCGTGGTAACGGACACCGGCTCTGAAGACAATTCTCTGGAGATTGCCAGACAGTACACGGACCGCGTCTATGAATTTGCATGGATAGACGATTTTTCCGCCGCCAGGAATTTCTGTATCAGCCATGCTACCCATGACGTCATTCTCTCTCTGGACACCGACGAATTTTTGCGTCCTCTTGATTGGGACGCCTTGCAAAGGGCTGTGGAGGAACATCCGCAAAGCCTGGGAGCCATAGAATTGCTTAGCTACTTTGACGTGGACGGGGAGACCAAACATCAGGTAGTACGGCTGGAACGTCTCTTTAACAGACGTTTCTATCACTTCGTCAATGCCGTGCACGAAGTGCTGGTTCCCATCGATTCTATGGAATCTTCCTCCTACGAGGCGCCAGTCTCCGTTGACCATGTGGGCTATCAGGGCTCCGCCGAAAAACTGCGGGAAAAGGCGGAGCGCGATATTGCGCTGATCGGCTCCGAAATCGAAGCTGATCCCGAAAATCCCTATCTCTATTTTCAATTAGGGCAAAGTTACATGCTGATGCGGGATCATGAGAACGCGCTTGCCCGATTCCGTAAGGCAATGGAGCTGCATCCTATGCCCGGTGCGGATTATACCCTTGTACTTTTATGCAACTACGCCGGCATCCTTCTGGATTACAATCAAGTGGAGGAAGCCGCGAGTATTCTTCCTTACCGTGACGCTTTTGCGGACAATAAAGATTTTCTCTGTCTGTCCGGACGCATCTGGCTGCGCCTGGGACAACCCTTAAAGGCGCTTCCTGAATTTGTACAGGCTCTGAGCGCTCCCAAATACAGTCTTGCAGATCCCCATACACCCAGCTATTATATCGGTTTTATCTACGAAATGTTCGGCAAGCGGGATATCGCCCGCACACACTATGAAAACTGTGGAGACTATGCGCCCGCCGTGGAGGCGCTGCGGCGGATGGATGCCGAGTGACTCTGCTTATACGCGCAAAAGAAGGACCCATCCATTCGGATGAGTCCTTCTGATCGTTTAACTTGCGATTCACAATATCCGTTACCCGGATTAGCCAAGTAAGGACAGTGCCAGCTGATTGCCCTGGTTCGCCTGAGACAGCATGGATGTACCAGCCTGCTGAAGGATATTGTTGTTGGAGTACTGAACCATCTCCGTAGCGATATCCGTATCGCGGATTGCAGCCTCTGCGGACTGGGTGTTCTCCACGATGTTGTTCAGGTTGTTGATTGTGTGCTCCAGACGGTTCTGGATTGCACCAAGGTCAGATCTCTGAGAAGATACGATCTGCAGAGCGCCCTTGATGAATGCGTTCAGGGAGTTGAAGTCCTGCGTGGTAGCAACAGTTGCTGCATTACCGCCTACCAGGTTCTGGAAGCTTGCAACAAGCTTGGTAGCGATGTCTTTGGTCATAGCAACCATCTTGTAAGCGCCGCCTTCAACGGTAGAGCTGGACTGTACAGAATCCTGAGCAGTTGTACCCTGAATGGTGTTACCAGGAGTCTTAACGCCATAGGTGGTAACCTGAACGTTGGTGGAGCTTACATTCAGTGCGTTGTAGGTGATAGCGCCATACAGCTTACTGTCGGTGCTCGTGCCATTGGTCCAAGTACCAATGTAGGTAGCCAGAGCGGTGATGCTCATGTTCTTGATGGAGATGTCGATGTGCTGACCTGCCTCTGCACCTACCTGCACGCCCTTGATGAACTTACCGTCTAACAGGTTCATCTCGTTGAAGGTCGTGGTGCTCTGTACACGGTCAACCTCGCTCATCAACTGGCTGATCTCAGCCTGGATGGAAGCACGATCGGAAGTGGTCAGGGTACCGTTCTCGCCCTTAACTGCCAGCTCGTTCATTCTCTGAAGCATATCCTCAACTTCGTTGAGTGCGCCTTCAGCGGTCTGTACGACACTGATACCGTCCTGAGCGTTAGCGGAAGCCTGGGTAAGACCTCTTACCTGTCTTCTCATCTTCTCGGAAATGGACAGCCCTGCTGCATCATCTGCTGCACGGTTGATCTTGTAACCAGAAGAAAGCTTCTCGGTAGACTTAGCCTGAGAAGAAGTGGTCAGACCAAGCATTCTGTTAGAGTTCATCGCTGTAATGTTGTGTTTAACGATCATAGTATATTCCTCCTTGAATTTTCCGCGGCTTCCTTGCCGCTTTGTTTTGTTGTTGTGAATCAGCCTCCGACCCGTCCGCTGTCATCAGCCTTTTCACCGGTTTCAAGTAAATGTTTTACTTTACTTGTATTATATATCGGTGGGAATCCGATATACTTTAGACCCCTGAGAAAAATTTTTTAATTTTTTTCTCAGGGGTCTGTTTTTTACTTATTCTATTACTTCTTATTATCGTAGAACTGCGGATCTACAACATTCAGACGGTTCATATTATTATAGTAGTTTTGACTCGCCTTCATCTTAGAGGAAACCTTACCAATCTGCTGACGGCTCTTTTTGAACTGCGTCTCCGCCTGCAGCTTATTCCGCATCCTGGCAGCGTTAATGCCCACCACCTTCTCCGTGATCTCGGCAATCAACTCCTGCATTCGCTTAATCTCCGCGTGGTAAGCCGCCTTGTTTTTGATCAGTTCCTCCCTGATCCTGTCATAGACCGACTCAAAACCCTCGTCCAGAAGCTCCAGTTTCTCCGCAAGTGCACCCATCCTGTCCGCGGAGGCATCCAGCGCTTCCACGTCCAGTTCTTCCTGCTTAAACATCGCTTCCTGCGCTTCGTTCTCCTTTATGATCTCGTCGAGGACCCGGCTCTTTTTCTCCAGGCTCTCCACCAGAATCTGTGCACTGCTCAGACCCATACCGTCACCTCTCTACGCATGCTGATTATTCAGTCTCATGACCTCTTTCCAAGTATCCCGAACGCTTCGCAAGTGCATATTGACTTCTTCCAGGATTCCCGTATCCTTCTTGATATTCGCCTGAAGCAGCCGCTGCAAAAGATACACATAAATCCGGTCAAAATCCTCCGCCACAGGATACTTGTGATCCAGCGTATTGCGAAACTCCTCGATGATCCGCTGTGTCTTTTTAATGTTGATATGCGCTTTCTCAATCTCACCATGCTCAATCGCAACGATTGCGATATTGCAGAACTTGATTGCACCCTCATAGAGCATCAACGTGATCTCCGCCGGGGAAGCTGTCATGATTTTGTTTGTTGTGTATTCCGCGAAGGGATTACGTGCCGGCATAGCTATTCTCCTCCTTGATCCTACCTGCCATCTATTTTAGAACAGATACCCCTCAGGAATCAACCCCCAAATAAGCTGGAAAGGGAGCTATTCTTGGATTCCAATTTCGCGAGCGCCGTCTCCATCGCCGAGAACTTCGCATACCACTTATCAATGTAAGCATTCAGCTTTTCTTCCTGCGTCTTGATCTTCTTGGTATAGTCGTCGTAGTCCTCTTTCATCTTCTTGTCATTGTAGACCGTAAGCGCGCTGCTCATCTTAGAAGGGGACATCTTTTCCGCAATCGTATCATGCAGATTGTTTGACAGCTTTGTAAAGAATTCCATCACCTTCTCAGGCTCTTTGGAAATCATGCCGCGCAAATCAAGCTTTCCGGACTCCTGTTCCCAGCTGAGCGGATCGTCCTTATCCCCAAGAATATGATAGGCGTTTCTCTCATTGTCCTTCGCCTTGAAATAGCTCTGTGTCTCAATACCGAAATCTGCGAGAGAATATGACCTGCCGCCGATATTCATGGTCATCATCATATCCATTCTCATGGCAGAAGATACATCGCTCAGAGTAGAATCTCTGCGCAGCAGAGAATCCTTAATCTTCTTTTCCCACTCCTCAACTTCCGTGTCAGTCAGAGCATCCTTCTCCTCGGAAGTAAGCGGCTCATAACCCTTAGAGGATTCCGCATTATAGAGGGTATCCATCTCGATCATCAGATCGCTGTACGACTTGATGAAGTCCTTGATCATATCGTAGACGCCGTCCGTATCGGTCTTCGTGGATACGGTGACTTCCTTATCCGTCTTCTCCAGAGCCGTGAGCGTCACACCGTTGATCGTCAATGTATCGGTAGAGGAGGTATAAGTAACGCCGTCCATCACGATCTTAGCATCCTCGCCCTCTACCTTTGTGCCCTGTGCATCGGCAAGCATGGTACTGCCCGTATTCAGCGTACCGTCAGCCTGACGCACATCTTTCATAATCTTCTGCGCCTCAAGCACTCTCTTATTAAATTCCTCAGCTACCGCCTTGCTCGTCTCACCCTGACCGATCGCAACCGCATTGCCGGCAGCGTCCTTCTCCTGATAAGTCTCCTTACCATTCTCGTCCTTGTTGTAGTCAAACTGTGCATTGTTTGCCGTAATCTTATCGAGATTCCCTTTCTTTTGCTCTGCGGTGTCGTTAAAAGCGCTGTAAACACTGTAAACTTCCTGCGCAACCTTGATATCAGCCTTCTTGTCGCTGACATCCTTAGAAGCCGCCGCGACAGCATCCTCAGCATCCTTCACCGCCTGCTTCTTCGCAGCGTTTTCGCTGTCCGCCGCCAGATCATCCCGCGCCTGTTTGAGGGCATCCTGCTTATCTTTCAGTGTATCCTGTAAAGTCTTCAGCTCGCCCGTCAAACCGCCGGTGCGCTCATATACCGGATTTCCATCCTTATCCTTTACGGGCTGTCCTTTATCATCTTCAACCGGTTTCGTCGTATCTTCTGTACCGTAAATCTTGTCATACAGTATTTTTGCCGCAGCCTTGATCTCAGCCTGATCGGAAGCATCGTCCTTATCCCAGGTACTGTCATAACCAGCCAGTTGAAGATAAGTCTTATGCGCAGTGTATTCCCCATCCTTATCTGCATCGATGACACCCATCGCATTCAGATTCATCTGGTTCGCCTTATCGCAGTTCTCATTCTCTTTTGCCAGCTTATCGTTCTCAGCCTTCAGCGCTTTCAGGCGTCTTAAAGTCTCCTCCTCGATCACCTTCTTGTAATCCGCCGTATAAGCCGAATCCGGATACGCGGGGGGCGTCGCGCCCGATGTGAGATCGGTAGTCAGATACTTGGACCAGACGTCATACTCGCCGCCTGCCGCCGTCAGCTTCTCCAAATCGGTTGAGGACAGCAGCTTTAACGCTTTCAGCGCTTCCGTGCCGCCTGCGTCATTGCCCGTCAGGAAGAACTCACCCTCCTTACCGGATGCCCAGGAGCTTAAGTAAATACGCTGATTATCCTGATCGAAATTGGCTTTCAGTGCGGTGTTGTTATTGATTGCCTTCACGAAGTCATTGATCTTCATGTTTTCGTCAACATTCACGTCAACATAGTTGCCTGCGGCATCGCTGAGACGGATGCTGCCGGAACCGCTAAAACCAAGCTGCTTCAGAGTAGCGTTTCCCGTGTAATGCGTACCGTTCTTTGCCAGACTTCCGCTGGTGATGGATGCCTGCCTGGAAAGCTGCTCTACCTTCACCTTATGCGTGCCGTCCATGGTGCCGCCTGATACCTGAAGGGCATTGGTATTCGACACGGTCGTCTTCTTTTTCAGATAAGAAGACTGCATCCGCAAATCATCCAGCTTCTGGTAGAAACTGTAGATCTTTGTATTCAGGGACTTCCACGCATCCTGTTTCCAGGAAAGCTTGGTCTGTGCCTTTACCAGTTTGTTTTTCTTAGCGCTCTGAGCCGAAGCCAGCTCGTTAATGATACTCTCGGTGTCAAGTCCCGAGTACATACCTGTGATTCTGATAGCCATTGTCGTCTCCTCCTAACTGCCTATCGTTTTTCATCCACAAGAATACCCGCCATCTCCCAAATTCTGGCGATCATGTCAAGGGTTTTCTCCGGAGGAAATTCTTTGATGACTTCCTTCGTCTCCTTATCCATGATCTTGATCATGATTCTGTTAGTGTCCTCGTGAACGCCAAAAACAGCTTCTTCGTTACTGTTATTGATCTTTCTGTTCATTTCCGCGATCGCTTTTTTGAGCTGTTCAGACTGCTGCTGCGCCTGCGCCTGTCTGGAAGTTGCCGCCTGCTGCTGGCTTCCGCTGCCGCCGCTCTCGCTTTCATTTTCATTTTCAGTCTGCGGTCTCGTCACGGATGCGGTCGTCGTATCTACATTGACCGTCTGACCGTCCGCCGGAACTTCCATGTTCACCGGTGCCACTGGCTGGGGTTTCTCTACTGCCTGTGCCTGATATGTCATGACACTGTTTAATGGTTCAATTGTTGCCATCGTCAATCACCTCCGTGTGATATTTGTAAAAAACTGATTGGAATCGTCTCACGATAGCATCTGCCGCAGGCGTGCAGACAGACGCAATCTCTTGTAATCTATATCGGAAAAAAACGATATAAATTTAGGAAAACCGCAAAAATAGTTTAAAAACTTAAAAACATCCTCTATAATAAAGATAAATTTTTTGAAAGCAGAACTGTTTCATCGGAGGAAATTTTTTTATGAACCGCTATAAAATGTGCATGATTCCGGCACTCCCTTTGGAAAACGTGCAGCTTATGAAAGATCGGGTCGTTTTCCCATACGCGTGTTTTCGCGCATTCGGAGAAAGCCTGCGGCTCGTCACAAAGAGCACGGGAAACTACCCCTATCTCTCCTATCTGGAGGGTGCGCAGCTTGTGACTTTGCCTGAGGAACAGCCCCATATGGAAGCGGCAGTCCACTATGTATCCGAGCACGCGGACGAGATCGACCTGCTCTTTCTTTTTGGCGCAAGGGGCGAGTATATGGAGCTTGCACCCACTTACAAAGCGCTGCGCCCGGACGGCATCCTCTACCTGAAACTGGACGCCAACATCGACTGGATGAGCGCTTTGCCGCTGTTTCACAAGCCCTTTGCCGACTTTTTACAAAGCTGTGATATCATCAGCTGCGAGAGCAGACTGCTCCAGACCTTACTCTATAAAAAATGGCAACGTCCCGTGGAGTACATCCCCAACGGCGTTTACTATCCTCTCTACCCTGCAACCGACGATGTTCGTTATGAGGAAAAAGAAAATATCATCCTCACGGTGGGACGGCTGGGCGATGTCCAGAAAAATTCTCTGCTGCTGCTCTACGCCTACGCGCTGGCTTTTCCTAACCTAAAAGAGTCCTGGGAGCTTGTGATGGTGGGCAGCATCACGCCGGAATTTCAGGCTGATTATGAGGATTTCTGCAAGCGTTTCCCGCCCCTTGCTCCGCATGTCCGTCTGACCGGAAATATCGCGGACAAGCAGGAACTCTATCGATACTACAAAAAAGCCAAAGTTTTTGCCCTGTCCTCCTGCGGGGAAGGCGGCAGCCCCAATGTCTTTTCCGAGGCGGCTGTTTTCGGCTGCAGCGTCATTACCACCGGCGTGGATGCCGCCGCGGATATGACCGATAACGGTCGGGTCGGCAGGATTTCACCGGACTTAGAGGACTTTGACGGCTATGCAAAAGAACTGACCGCTCTGTGCAATGACGCCGATTATCTCGCCCGCAACTTTCACGAGATGCGGACTTATATCAAAGAGTATTTCGACTATGAACGGCTGGCTGACCGGCTGCGCATGTTGATCGAACTGCAGGCACTGAAAAGGAGATCGTCATGATCACAAAGATAACCGACACCTGTATCAGTCTGGAAGACGGTACGGAAACCTTCACCCTTTTGGAAAAACCGGTTTTCCCTCATTTTCATGATAACGTCACGAAAAGGCCCTATATCTCTTCCTATTACGAAGCGGGAGAGAGCATTTGGGCATACTGTCAGGCAAGCTTGGAAACTTTAGCGGATTTATGCCATGACGACCCCTGCTTTGGCTGTTATGCCATGATCTTCCGCAGACTCTTTCCCTTGCTGCTCTCCTCCGGTCAGGCAAAAAACGTGATATCCTACGGTCTGCCTGCGGACCATGGCGCCTGTCAGGTCTTCCAAAATTTCATGAGCTTTTTGCAGGAAGGGAACGCGCTGACGGCGCTGCCTCAAAGCATTTTTTCCTTTGTGAGCCTTAATGCGCACACCGGTCACGCCTTCCTCTATTATTTGGACGCCTTTCCATCCCCGGCCGCAGTCTGCGACGCCATCTGCAAAGTCAAACCGGGCGGCATCCTCATTCTCTATACGATAAAGGAGACTTTACCCGCGGAACTGACCGCCCTCTGCGCACGCGCCGAAAAAGACAGCTTCAGCGCCTGCACACTCTATACGCTGACCGTGAATGAAGCGATTATGGAATATGCGCACGAAAACGGCACCGAGGCATTTCTGCTTTGCCGCTCCGCTGAAATCACCAAGCGGGCAAATGACCTGCAGCCCCTGCTGCAAGCCTTGCTTGCCGGTGCGGCGCTGCCCGATGACGCCCGGCTCATCGCTGCGGCGATTCTGCAGCAAACGGAGGAAATCCTTCTTTCCGTCTATGATTTTTTGGAAAACGACGAGCTTCCCATCCGCGCAAACAACCTAAAGGAAGCCATCCTCAACTATTCCGTAGGCATAAACGGCTCGTATGACCTCACCGCCTATCTCGAAAAACTGACACAAGCGTCAGAAACCTTTTTTACCGCCATCCAAAAGGAGTTTTCCTGACATGGAAATTCTATTTTACCGCTACAACAGCATATGCGAACCCGCCGTCATCAGCGCTTTTGAAAGTTTCGGCATCACAGTGCACACGGAGGAGCTGGAGATGCACGAAAAACAGGCTGCACCCAGTGCGTGTGTGGAAGCGGTGAGCGGCTGGATTCTCAAACAGCCTTTGGCGTTCGTGTTCAGCATCAATTTTTTCCCTGCCATCTCCTACACCTGTGAACGCCTGAAAGTGCCGTATGTCTGCTGGACTGTGGACAGTCCCGTGCCGGAGTTTTTTTCAAATGCACTGAAAAATACGTATAACCGTATTTTTCTCTTTGACAGAGCACAGTACGAATTTTTTTCACCCGTCAACCCGTCCTGCATCCACTATCTGCCTCTGGCTGCCGATGTCAAGCAGTTTGAGAAGACGGTTCTCTCCATGACCGAGGCGGATTACACCGTTTATGGGGCGGAAGTATCTTTCGTCGGCTCCCTCTACACGGAAAAATGCCGCTATGACAGCCTCGCCCTCTCCGATCACACCAGAGGGTATGTGGACGGGCTGATGGAGGCACAGCTGCGGGTCTATGGCTATAACCTGATCGCGGATACTTTGACCGAATCAGTCATTCAGGAGATTATGACTGCCGATCCGCAGCGTTACCGTGGAGAAGACCTGCGCGAAGGCGTGGAGCGATATCTCACCGCGCACCAATATATCGGCATGAAGCTTGCCGCCGTGGAGCGGGAACGCACCCTGCAGCGCCTCTCAGAACATTTCCCCGTCACCCTCTATACCAGGAGCGACGCTTCCTCCCTCCCCCGCGTGGACTGTCGGGGCGGGGTGCGCACTCTGACCGAAATGCCAAAAGTCTTTCAGGCAAGCCGCATCAACCTGAATATGACCATGCGCCCCATCGAGACCGGGCTGTCTCAGCGTATCTGGGACGTCCTTGCCTGCGGCGGCTTCCTCCTCACCAATTATCAGTCGGAAATCCCCGAATATTTTGAGATTGGAAAAGAGCTGGAAACCTATGAGTCAATGGAAGAATTAGAAGAAAAGGTGCGGTATTACCTCGCCCATGAGGAGGAGAGAATAGAAATCGCTATTAACGGATACGAGAAAGTGGCGGCGCATCATTCCTATGAGATGCGGCTCGCGCAGATGATTAAAATTCTAACAAACAATATGCCATCATAATTTTGCTCTGTGCGTCGCAGCGGGGTATATATGACACTCTTGTCATATATACCCCGTTCATCACTTACCTATCAGCCTAGTAAATTCTTTAATGCTTCCATTCCGCCCACATCCCCGGCTTCCTTGTTCGCATTCTGAATCTGCACATAAACTTCTTTCCGGTACACAGGTACTTCTCTGGGTGCGCTGATGCCGAGCTTTACCTGTTCGCCCTTGATCTCAAGCACCGTAACCTCTACGTTATTGTTGATCACGAGGGCTTCGTTCTTTTTTCTGGATAAAGCTAACATTTACTCACCCGCCTTTTCTTTGTTTTTATTTAAGATATCATAGATGGGGAACTTCACCTGATACTCGTCCCCCTCCACAATCACCTGTGTGCCGAGTCTCTGCGCCGCGTTGATTACAATCGGTCCTTTCAGATTCACTGACATTTTCGTCAGATCCTTGGGCACCGTCACCGTCACCATCACCAGAAGCTCCTCCGGCACCAGTTCGCCGATATTTTTCAGAAGCTCGTCATCTACCTCGGGATTGTAGTCAGGACGCACGATCAGCGGATCCATCACAGGCATCGCAAACGCCGGCTCCTGGATGGACTGCAGCCAGTGAATCGTATCCGTGCCCTTCTCCTCATCATGGATCAGCGCAAAATCCTGCAGATCCGGGAATCCTATGATGCCGCTCGGAAAATGAATGAGCTTCTCATCATCGATCGTGATCTCTCCAAATACCCTCGTTGTAATCTGCATAATGGTTTCCTTTCTCTCACAGCCTGTTTCTCATGTCTCTGCACGGCTCATTGCTTATCAAATATAGTTCATCAGATTTGTCTGCATGATCTTACCGGTTGCCATGAGCGCCGCATTGTAGGTCAATTCAGACGCCGTCAGTTCGACTGCCACTTCGGTGATATCAATGCCCTCGTTGTCCTGCTGAAGCTCCTTAAAAGTCGCCTGCTGGTTTGTCAGTCTGGTCTTGATCAGCTCCAGACGGCTGCCTCTCGTCGCACTGTCTGTCATCGCCACGCGGGAATCGTCCATGTATTTCTTATACTTCGTGATCTGATTCTCAAACTTGCTTTGAATCTGTTCACGGATATAGGCCTGCGCCTTTTCCCCGCCCTGGATTCGTTCAGACAGATCCTTGTACTCTTTGCTGTCCTCCGCAAACTCCTTTTGCTTCTCCTTCAGATTTGCGATCACCTTTTCGATATCCTCATATTCCTTTAAGTAATGATCGAAGTCATCCATATCACGCTGCACATCATGCACAAAAATCTCATCCGCGCGCGTATTGACCTGAATCTGCTGATTGTACCCTACATCGTAATAAATTTCCTGATCCCTGCCTTCATCACGCTGGGTATTATATGCCGTCTTACGCAATTCCAGATCTTTGCCTGGCGACGAGATCACCTTAGACTCCACGCAGTTGAAATAATGCACGGGATTGATATCGCCGTTCTGCCAGGTGGATTTATCATAATTGATATGGAAGGACTCCTGCCCGTTAAAGGTCGCTTCGCTGAAATTCTCCTCATAGAACTTCCCGGAAAATACCAGTTCGCCGGTGCTTGGTATAAAGGCAATTCCCGCACACGTGGGAGTATCACCCGCTATCGCCTTATAAGCCTGCTCCTGATCC
>DETS01000078.1 GCA_002361735.1 Lachnospiraceae bacterium UBA3282
GCCATTGGACAGTGAGTTTTAGAAACGGGTATTGATTCCTTGGAGAATGAATACCCGTTTCGCATTGTCCTCAATTTATGCACAGCAGAGAAATTAAGAAAAATGGGGGTGGCTTTTCCACTAAAAATAGGGTATAGTATATTTGTGCAACACAATATCTTGTATCATGAGACCGTTTTTACATGCTTTTTTCGGAAAGGACATGGGATTCGCAGATGGGAAAGCAACATAAGAAAAAATATCCGGAGGAAAATACTGCGGAAGAAAGGGAAGAACTTGCGCAGGAGGCTGAGGATGAATATACATATGGGGAGGACGAGGAGCAGCAGGATCCGGAGGAAAGGCGTGCGGTCAGGCGCAGGCGCAGGATTCGCAACCAAATTATTGTCTATCTTGTAATCTTTGTCGTATTGGCGGGCATCACGGCAGGTGGTGTTGTGGCAGGAAGGAAGATTGCGCTGAGAATCCAGGATAAGAAGCAGGAGGAAGCGCTTGAAAAGGAGCTGGAAGAAGCAGCGAAGGAAGAAGAAGCGGAGGAGGAACTTGTGATTCAGACGCCGGAGCCTGTGGAGGAGGAACCTGTGGAGGAGGATTTTTTGGGGGATCTTGCGAAATCTTATTATTCGGAAATGTCGATCGAGGATAAGGTGGCAGGTTTGTTCATGGTGACACCGGAGGCAATCACAGGTGTCGATAAGGCGATAAAGGCGGGAGATGGCACGCAGGAAGCCCTGAATCAATATGCTGTGGGTGGTCTGATTTATTTTAGCCAGAATATTGTTGATAAAGAGCAGATCATGGAGATGCTCTCCAGTACAGAAACCAAGAGCAGATATCCGATTTTTTTGGCGGTAGATGAGGAGGGCGGCGATGTCAGCCGTGTGGCGAACAGCAGCATTGAAGTCGAAAAAGTGGACGCCATGGCGGCGATTGGAGAGACGGGAGATGCCGCAAAAGCGCAGGAGGCCGGCGCGACCATTGGATCCTACTTAAAGGAAATCGGATTTAACGTGGATTTCGCACCGGTGGCGGATGTGGCTGCCGGGGAGGACAGCGCTCTGGGGAATCGTGCATTCGGTTCCGATCCGCAGCTTGTGAAAGATATGGTATCCAATATGGTTGGCGGGATCGAAGGTACGGGTGTGAGCGCCTGTTTGAAACATTTCCCCGGTCTTGGCAGCACAACGGAGGATACCCATAAAGGCAGAGTGGAGATTACAAAGAGCTTGGAAGAATTGCAGGCTTCGGATTTCGCGCCCTTTCAGGCAGGAATTGAAGCGGGCGTGGATTTCGTGATGGTGAGCCATGCCACAGCGCCGGCTCTGGACGATAATAACGTACCCAGCTCCCTTTCCAGAAAAGTGATTACGGACACGCTGCGCGGCGAGTTGGGATTTGAGGGTGTGATCATAACGGACGCTTTGGATATGACAGCCATTACGGATTATTATACGCCCGAGGAGGCAGCGGTGATGGCGCTGGAAGCAGGGGCTGACATGCTGCTGATGCCTGAAGATTTCGAGAAGGCATATGGGGCTGTTTTGGCGGCGGTGCAGGAGGGTAAGATTACGGAGGAGCGTATCGATGAATCGCTGGAGCGGATCTATCGGGTGAAATGTGCCGGGAAGCTGGAATAGAAATAGGGAGTGTTCTGATTTCGGCGGCTTTTTATCGGAGATTAGGAGAAGATGCGCATGAAATATCGGATGAAGAAGGCCCCGATGGGGTGGAATAGTTATGACTATTATGATACTACCGTAAATGAAGAACAGGTAAAAGCAAATGCCGATTTCATGGCGGCAAATATGAAATTCGCAGGTTGGGAATATATTGTCGTAGATATTGAATGGTATGCGAAAAATGCCGGAACCATGAGGGAGAAGTTTCAGTATATTCCTTTTGGTGAGGTAGAGATAGACGGGAACGGAAGACTGCTGCCGGATGTAGAGCGCTTTCCTTCCTCGGCGGATGGGAAAGGCTTCGGGCCATTGGCTGAATATGTACATAGCCTTGGCTTAAAATTCGGGATACATATCATGAGGGGGATTCCGAGAATTGCGGCGCATAATCATCTTCCGATATTGGGGGCGGAAGTGACGGCGGATGAGATCGCTGATCCGGCATCTATTTGTGGCTGGAATCCGGACATGTATGGGATCAGAAAAAATGCAGAAGGGGCACAGGCGTATTACGATTCCATTATTGGCATGTATGCCGCCTGGGGCGTGGATTTCATTAAATGTGATGATATCTGCAACACGAATCTTTATACCGGTAATTTTTATTCTGCATCTCACGAAGTGGAAATGCTGCAGAAGGCAATTCAGAAAACAGGGAGAGATATCGTGCTTTCCCTTTCGCCGGGACCGGCATTGATAGAAAAAGCGTGGCATTATGAGAAATATGCAAATATGTGGCGCATCACAGATGATTTTTGGGATAATTGGGATCTGTTGAGGAATATGTTTGACAGATGTGAGTTATGGCAGAACCATGTATCAAAAGGGTCCTATCCTGACTGTGATATGCTGCCTTTGGGAAAGCTTGGAAAAGGGTTTGGCGAGGAAAGGAATACCCGGTTCACGAAAGAAGAACAGATAAGCATGATGACATTGTGGTGTATGTTTGGCTCACCGCTTATGATTGGAGCTGAATTAACAAAGTTGGATAAATGGACATTAGATCTTTTGACAAAGGAGGAGATCTTGAAGCTGGTTTCCAACGAATATGAGGGGCGCCAGTTTGATAAAAACGAGGATTATGCGATATGGACCTGTCGGAACTGGCAGACAAAGGAGCGTTATGTGGCGTTCTTTAATTTCCGCGATGCAGATCAGAGCATTTCCTGTGATTTGAGAGAAATGGAACAGTTTTCAGAGGGATTTCAGGAAATCCGGACAATAAAGGAACTTTGGACGGGAGAAGAAGACAGGATGGAAGGCGCAACGTTAACGAAAACAATTGCACGTCACGGGGCGGGTTTGTTTCAGTTGCATTGAAATGTTGTTTTAGTGGTGGTGGCCGTTATGATGCCTGCGGCTTCGTTTTGTTGTTGAGGTTTCGCATTTACTCTGCTTTTCGCAGGAATTGCCGCAGGAACCGTCACAGTAGCCTTGTTCGTGGTCAAAACCGCAATAAACCTCATCGTCATGAAGGTGATATCCTGTTTCCGTGCAGTCTTTTTCTGTACATAAAGAGCATATTTTTGATGCTTTTGCCGTATCTTTTATCTGGCTGTGGTGTCCGTGAGCCGACACGGGAGTAACCAATAATCCGGCAAGTAAAACACCCGTTATTCCACAGGTTAACAGTTTTCTGTTCTGCATGATTGAACACCTCCCTGTAACGTTATCTTTATTTTAAATGTCGATATGATTTCTGTCAAGAGGGGAAAGGCGTTCTTGGTTTCATAAAAAGCAATAAAAAGAGCGCGAGACGGGACTC
>DETS01000015.1:0-2214 GCA_002361735.1 Lachnospiraceae bacterium UBA3282
TACAAAAACTTTACCCTAGCGAATGGATAAAGGAAGTTGCAATACGGGACCTCTTATGATAAATTATAGAAAATATGAGAAAAGCAAAAGAAGAAAACCGGAAAAGATGGACGAAAAAATATTCGAAAGCAATCGGGCAGCCTGGAATCAGGCGACTGCTTTTGAGACAGGTGCGAATCACTATTCGGACGGGCTTGATTACTTTGGTAATGTGAAGTATGAATTAACGGAAGGCTTTTGGTTCATGCATAAAATGTCTGAGATCATCTCCGCGATCCTTCATAATGGGATGGAGATGGAAGAGTTTGAGGAATACCCCTTCGATTTGGATGGCGATTATGACCAGGGGGCGGCGGAAAAGTTTCCTTTTAGTTACTTGATTACTGCGAAAAAGAAATAATTGAAAAATTGGATTTTGAAAGCTATTATGAGGCAGACAGCTATGGAAAAATAGAGCTGATCCGGGAAATGACGGTTAAGGCTGTCAAAAAGATAAAGATAAAGGGTAAATTTGACTGGGAGAGATTTAAGGACGATCTGATGAATTTTTCAGACTGAGACAGCGATAATAATATAGATAGCGCGTGAAAGAAGGAGAGGGGCAGCAGTGGATGTTACAGATAATCTCAAAGAATGTTTTGAACAAATCGGCACTTATTGCAACAGTGGCGACTATGAAAAGGCGAGGGAAGAACTTGACAAAATTGAGCCACACTGCAAAACGCCTGCCGATAAGGCGCGGCTACACTATTCGCGCGGCTACCTCAACTATGCAACGGTAAGCCAGCTTATGGCTCTTTTGGAGTACCGCAGAGGACTTAGGGAAGATTCCTCTGATTCCCTGAAACTGAAAAAGGATTGTAAATACGCTGAGAAAATGATCAAAAAGGAATACGACGAACTGGCAAGGGTGGCTGAGAATATTGCCAACATGATTAATCTGCGTTTTCATGAGATTCCAGAGGGAAACAAAACGGAAGTTGACGAGCAGACCTTTCAACTGTTTTTGGGATTTCATCAGAGTATCAGACCGCCGCGCATTGACAACAGTATTCTCGGATTTCCCCAGAAGGACATTTTTCTTGGATTTAAGGATTATTACGCAAAACTTACAGGAGAGAAACAAGAAACTGCCAAAAGATTTCTGCAGGAAGTGCACCATATTACGGATTGTGAAAGTTTTCTGACCTGGATTCATAGCAATCCGAATATGCAGATAAACGACTACCTTCGCGATGCCATGGCATACATAAAGGACAAGCCGGAATTTGACGTCGATACCCTTGACGAGGATGAAAAGCTGTGCTTTCTGGCAAAGGTTGAGTTTGTAAAGTCGTTTGCAGACTATCTGCCGGAGGCGGGCGTTATCGCCTGGGATCTGAGTGCGCGGATGGGGCTTGCGCGGGTCGCGTTTGCGTGCGATCTCATCAATGAGGATGACTATTGCAGTATTATGAATGCTCTGACGAGAGAACTAAAGGGTGGACTGTCCTCTTTTGTGGAATTTGCGCGGTCATTTGTTTTTGGTTCGGCGCTTTTCTTCTTCAAAGTGAAGTCCATGAATATCAATAAAGCGACGGATTTTATGTTCAGTATTTTTGGGTATCTGGATATGAGTAATCTGCGAAATATAAAGTGGATAAATCAATAGTTGGGTAGGCATTGTTTGTCCAATTCGACTTGGAGGTGCAATTATGGTAGAGATAGTTGTGTGGAAGCCGGGAATCCCATGGCCAGAGTATAAGGTTAGAAAAGAGGACATTATGGTGATGTTTAAGAGTTTGATGCGTGACAGTACCCAAGGTGCTACCCAAGCTGTTACCCAAGCTGATATGAATTTTGTTGAAAAGTCAATTCCTATGCGGATTTTGAAGGTTATTGGGAACAATCCGACACTGTCTCAAAGTCAGATAGCAGAAATGCTTGGGGAAAAACACGATACGATTAAGTACCATATGAGGAAAATGCGGTTGTCTGGGATAATCAAAAGAGAAGGAACTAGTCAAAATGGGAAGTGGATGATTGTGTAACAATATTATTTTGTTTGAAATCTATAATGAATTTTGGTGCAGTTCGCAAAACAGAAAGTTGCACAATATAACAATGGATTTCAACGGTTATATAGAGATAGAACTTGTTAAAAAAGTGAAATATGATTTAGTAGTTGATTATTTATATGAATTGCAAATTTTTATGCAGTTACATTACCCGTAC
>DETS01000015.1:2465-8113 GCA_002361735.1 Lachnospiraceae bacterium UBA3282
TTATGCAGTTACATTACCCGTACAACTTTCGTGTGGATAAAATTTATGTGATGGTTGACGGTGTATATTATAAATTAACTTTGCCGCAAAGAGAATTTGAGTACAAAGAAAAGCATATTGAAAAAACGGTTCAAGAGAATTTGCTGGATTTTCTGAAAAATTGTTATGTAACTATTCCGTATAGGAACAGTAAAACGGAGATAAGAAATATTCCTTATATCGTTATGAAAACATCGAGAGGCATTGAGGATATCTTTCTAATGTTCTATCGGTTTATAGAATGTTATTACAAGAAACAGCAAATCAGAAATATAAGAACGACATTTATAACATACAGCATAAAGGTACATTATGCCCCGAAGTGTAGTTTGCCGGATGAGCAGATTGAGAATTATGCGCAGGAGATAATTTGTCTGCGTAATCATTATGTACATTCGGGATATTATATTAAAAATTCATGTTTGAAAGTTTCTTTTGATAGAATAAACAGAAAGAAGAATCCAAGAGATTACACGGTTAATAATATCGATATTCACTGGATTTATGAAAGGGCAAATATGCTCTATAAGATTGTTGTAGATATAATTTTTCATAGTATGTTGGGATATTCGGATTATAAATTCAGCAGGCATTTTTAAGAGAAAAAAAGCAACATGATTAAAATATTATATAGAAGTGGGATGCAGGCAAAAGGGTGCAGGGAGGAAACATTATGGATAAAAAAGCAAAACAGGCGTTGCTGATCGTGATTGTGGGAGTGGGGCTATTCGCGGCTCTGATGAATTTTCATGCAGTGCTTCTTTTTCTGGGGAAATGCATGGGAATCATCCTGCCGATCATCGTCGGCGGCATATTGGCTCTGTTTATCAATGTCCCCATGATGGGAATCGAAAAACGGCTGCGAAAATTGCTGCAAAAAAGGAAAAAGCAGCCCTCCGAAAAGTTTTATCGGGGCGCTTCGTTTCTGCTTACTTTTGCCGGTATCGCATTGGTGCTTACACTTGTGTTTACCCTGCTGATACCGGAACTTGTAAGTTCTGCGAAAGGTCTTTATCGGATGATAGAAACGCGCCTGCCGCAGTGGATTGCTTATTTGGAAAGGCTTGATCCGGATGCGGTATGGCTGGAGGAAATGTTTGCAGATATCAATCCGGAAAAAATCATGCAGAGTGTCGGTTTGGGGGCGAATCTGTTTTTGGAGGGGGTTGTAAATACGGTGTCTTCCGCCGCGAGCGTGGTGATAACGGCGGCGTTCGGACTGATCATCAGCATATATCTCGTGCTTGGAAAAGAACAGGTATGCGGACATGTCAGAAAAGTAGTGTGTGCCTATCTGAAGCCTGCCTGGGCGGAATATCTCATTCACATCAGCCGGACGTTCAGCAGATGTTTTGCCAATTTCCTGTCGGGACAGTGTGCGGAGGCAGTGATTCTCGGGGTATTGATGTTTCTGGCGTTTACGATTTTCAGGCTGCCCTACGGAAGTCTGGTCGGCGTGCTGACGGCGGTCTGCGCGATCATTCCGTATGTGGGGGCTTTCATTTCCGGCGCGGTCAGCGTGATTCTCGCTCTGTTGATCAGTCCCACATTGGCGGTGCGGTGTCTGATCGTCTATCTGGTGGTGCAGTTTGTGGAGAATCAATTTATCTATCCGAGAGTGGTGGGCGGCTCTGTCGGGCTTCCGCCTCTGTATACGCTCATTGCGGCGATGATCGGCGGCAAACTGTTTGGTATCATAGGAATTATCTTCTTTATTCCAATCATGGCGGTGGTGATCGAGCTGGTGAAGGAGGATGCAGGGAAACGCCTTAGGGAGAAAGGAAAAAATATCAGTAAATGAGAGAAACGATAAAGGAGCAGCCGGCGGCGGCTTACTCTAAAAATTCCGCTTTCATTTTTTCCAGCAGCCGTTCCGCAATGGGCGTAAAAATCTGATATTTTTTCCAGATCAAATACATTTTCGTTTCCAGTTTTGGCGTGAGGGGACGGAACACAAGCCCGCTTTCCACGCCTGTATCAATGAGGTGCGCAAAGGTCAAAAGATAGCCGAGACCTTCTTTTACGAAAAGGGAGCCGTTGTAGGACAGGCGAAAAGACCCTTCCAGATGCAAGCTGTCCATGCGGTTACCGCACCATCTGGCAATATCGTTGTTCCATCCCTGTTCGGAACAAAACAGGGGAAGCCCGATCAGGTCATCCACACGGATGGCTTCTTTTTTTGCCAGCGCACAGTCCTTTGGCATGACAAGTCCCCATAAATCAGCCTGTGGAAAGGTCAGGTAATGGTATTTTGCCGTATTGGGTTCCTGCGCCAGTACGGCGAAGTCGATGATGCCTTTGTCCAGCTTTTCCGTAACCTGCTCCGTGTCACCGCTGGTGATGTGATAGTGCAGGTCGGGATAGTCATCTTTGAAGCTTTTGATTGCTGCCGCAAGGTATCTGATCTGATACGATTCCGCCAGACCAAAATAAATATCGCCGCTCAGAACGTCATCTAAAGTGAGAAATTCGGTCGTGATTTTATCCGCCATTTTCACCAGATCTTCCGCCCGCTTTCGCAGCAAGATACCTTCTTCTGTGAGCTGTATGCTGAAACTGTGGCGTGTGAACAGTTTTTTGCCCAGTTCTTCTTCCAGAGCCTTTAACTGTTTGGAAAGCGTAGGCTGAGTGACATGAAGCAGCTGCGCGGCACGGGTCATATTTTCCTCCCTTGCTACGGCAAGGAAGTATCTCATGGTTCGCATTTCCATCGTTTTCCCTCTCTCTGATATTCCAAGAAGTTATATCACATTATAAATTATAACTATTAGCAAAACGAAGGTCAAGAGGATATAATACAGACATAGCAGGAAGAGAGGCGGTCATACATACGGATGATTTGATTCAGAATCTGAAGGATGCAGGCAAGAAAGAGAGGTATCTGTAACATGGCAAATACTATGAATTTGTAATTGACAAGCGAATGGGATAAGACTTTCCCGAAAAGTGAAAAGGTGAATCATCGTAAGGTGACATTTCCCAATCGTTACGGCATTATACTGGCGGCAGACCTTTACGAGCCGAAAGGGGCGGAAGGAAAACTGGCTGCGATCGCGGTGTGCGGACCCTTTGGCGCGGTGAAGGAGCAGGCGGCGGTGGATTTCCTTTCCGTACAGGAAAATGTCGATCCTGAGCGTATCGGCATTATCGGAATCTGTGGCTGGGGCGGACTGGCACTCAACGCGGCGGCGATAGATACCCGCATCAAAGCGACGGTTGCCTCCACCATGTATGATATGACCCGCGTCAATGCCAACGGCTATTTTGATGCCGAGGATTCTGCGGATGCGCCCTTCTTCGTGGCGGATTATCACGATTACTACAAAACGGGCCGCGGGTATCATAAGCGTTCCCTGAACTCAAATGACGGCTGGAATGTGATCGGGTGCATGTCCTTTATGAACCAGCCGATCCTGCAGTACAGCAATGAGATTCGAAGCGCAGTCCTGATCATGCACGGGGAGAAGGCACATTCCTGCTATTTCAGCCGCGATGCTTATGATGCTATGGTGAAGGATAACCCTTATACAGAGAATAAAGAATTGTTGATCATTCCCGATGCGGTGCATACGGATCTGTATGACGGCGGCAAGGATGCGATTCCCTTTGATAAGCTGGAACAGTTCTTTGGGAATTATTTAGGGTGAAAATGTTAACGATAGGATTTTCATACAAATATGACAGAACAGGTCTTCTTTGTCCGGTTTTCATGCGGGCAGGGCAGACCTGTTTTTTATTTGCATCCATTTAATAAGGATATCCGGCATAAAGAATTGTGTGGACAATTTTTCCTTACAAATCCATTGACACCGGAACATAAAAGCTGATTGGAAATTGCAATGATTTCTTCCAATGGGATTTTTTTACCATCCGTTACCCATCTGCGGTACATTTCTACACTTGCGCTCTGTATGAACCCTAATAGGATATTTTGTTTGTATGGATCTAATGATTGAAGCCAGGTGGTTTTTCCCCATGTGGAATCCATTACATTGTCAATCATTTTATTCCGGATATAGTTATAGCTTCCGCTGCAGGTAATCTTTTCATAGACCAGCCCTTTTTCAACAGAATAAAGGAAAAATTCCCGATTTATCTTATCTAATTCTTCCGGTACCCGATAATCGGCGATGCGTTCAAGATATTCCTGTGTCATGATTCCCTGCAGCTCTGCAAGGAGGTCATCCAATACATTATAATACCGATAAAAGGTTTTCTTATTGATCCGCGCCCGTTCGCAAAGTTCCTTCACTGTGATCTTATCGTAATCCATTTCACAGATCATTTCTTCAAAAGTTTTTTGGATGGCGTCAATTGTCTTTTGTACCCGTAAATCTTCCGAACCATTTAAGAGCATTTTGCTTCCTCCAATTCCCGTTATGCAACCTTTTTCCGGAAAGAGTGGCATAAGTCACCTTTTCAAAAATATCGCCCATTGTTTTTGTTTCTATTAAAAGATATAATGCAATAACAAAAAATAAGAAACCCGAGTTGCATAAAAACAATAGCATCAGATTTGTGAAATGTCAAGGAGGATGAAGCAAATGGAAAAAGTAATTTTAAACAACAAACTGGAATGCCCGGTGGTCGGCATCGGAACTTTTATGCTCTCCCCTGCGGAGGCGGAGAACAGCGTGAGGGAAGCGCTCAAGATGGGATACTCCCTTGTTGACACGGCAAATGCCTATGTGAATGAGGAAGGAGTAGGCAGGGGAATCCAGAGAGCGATTGATGAAGGCTTTGTCACCAGGAAAGAAATTATGATTCTGCATCATTCTGAGCCGGGAAGTGATGTGGGGGCATATCAGGCAATGGAGAGGAATGTCCGGGATGGGAAATATGGAGCAGAATACGGCTTCGACAGCGAAAGAAAATCATATATAGTTATTTTGCACAAAATCACAAGTTAGTATAGCCTAACGCTTTGGCTAGTGTGATGAAACTTAAGGAATCAGGGAAAATCATGTTGACAAGGCTTGAGCGCAGTCATATTATAATATATGGTTAGTGTTGGCTAACCAATGTTTGACGCATTGAGTTAGTGAAAACTAATACATATTGCAAAAGAAAACAAAAAGCGTTTCGGAATGGAGGAATGCAGGATGCCGCTTACATTAGCAGGAGTCGGTGAGGAAAACATCATCAGGAAAATCGGAGGAAAGCAGGAGGTTAAGGCACATTTGGAAAACCTCGGTTTTGTCGTGGGAGGAGCAGTCACGGTGGTCAGCGCGATCGGGGGCAATGTCATTGTGAACGTGAAAGACTCCCGTATCGCGGTCAGCAAAGAGATGGCGCAGAAGATTATGGTGTGAGCAGAGCAGGAAGAAACCGTTTGCGGTAAAGAATACGGTAAAGGTATCTGAAATGTTTCTAATATTATGGAATGAGGAGGAAAATGGAATGAAAACACTGAGAGAATCAAAGGTCGGCGATACCGTCCGGGTGGTGAAACTTCACGGAGAAGGCGCGGTCAAACGCCGGATCATGGACATGGGACTGACAAAGGGCGTGGATGTGCAGATACGCAAGGTGGCGCCTTTAGGCGATCCAATCGAGGTGACCGTCCGCGGTTATGAGCTTTCCATCAGAAAGGCGGATGCGGAAATGAT
>DETS01000015.1:8313-8565 GCA_002361735.1 Lachnospiraceae bacterium UBA3282
CCGGATCATGGACATGGGACTGACGAAGGGCGTGGATGTGCAGATCCGCAAAGTAGCGCCATTGGGCGATCCGATCGAGGTGACTGTCCGCGGCTATGAACTTTCCATCAGGAAGGCGGATGCGGAAATGATTGAGGTTGACTGACGGGGCGATATCCCCTTTATTTTTGAACCAGTGGTTAGCTAAAACTAATATCAAAGACGGAGAGAAGATTGAAAAAAGTTTCGAAATGGAGCATTCCTGTAATTCAG
>DETS01000103.1:0-509 GCA_002361735.1 Lachnospiraceae bacterium UBA3282
CTGCCGCCACGACTCGTCGCATAGGGCGTTCTCCAACGCCGCGACGACCTCGCCCGGCGCCTCGGGATTCACGTAGGCGGCAGCATTGCCGGCGGCCTCGCGGTTGAGCCGCGTGTCGCTCAGCACCATCGGAAGCCCCGCGCGCAACGCCTCGAACACCGGGACGATCGACGCCTCGGACCGAACGTCGGGCAGGTAGGCGAAGACCCGCGCCATGCGGAACAATGCCGGAAGGTCCGCGGGCGTCAGTTCATAGATAAAATCCACGCGCGCGGCCAGATGCCTCTCACGGGCATAGCGGAGCAGAAAATCCGAATAGACCGTGCGGCGGCCGCAGACGACCACCCCGACATTCGAATCCAGCGCTGCGAGCGCATCCAGCACCGCCTCGTGGTTGTGATGCGGTTCGACCGTCCCGAGCATCAGGATAAACTGCTCAGGCAGACCGTATTTGCGCCGCGTGTGTTCCAATTCCGCCCGAGCCGGCGGTTCCTGCGGCACACGGGCCG
>DETS01000103.1:848-1292 GCA_002361735.1 Lachnospiraceae bacterium UBA3282
ACGACCTCGATCTTCGAAGGGTCGATACTCAGGCGTTCCGACAGCTCCTCGCGGGCCGGGGTGCTGACCGTGATGACCCGCTGCGCCTGCCGCAGCGCCCGGCGGTAGAGGCGCAGGGCGATAAGCCGCTCGGAGAGGCTGTAGAGGTGCGGATAGCGCAGGAAATTGAGGTTGGGGACGGTCATCACCGCCGGGACGCGCCCCAAATGTACGGAGAGCGGCAGCGAGAAGCTGAAGCCGTGGAAGAGATCGACGTCACCATGACGCTTTGTATCAACGACATATTCATGTTCCGGGGCGTAATGCGCCAGCACGTCTGCAAGGTGCCGGCAGTAATTGCCCCGGGACGTGACCGGGGCCGTATCGAGTCCTATTTTCATAACTTGTTACTGAAAAATTGTTCCATCTGGTAAATAATCGTTATCTTTGGTGTCGTAACGACAC
>DETS01000103.1:1493-3406 GCA_002361735.1 Lachnospiraceae bacterium UBA3282
TTTGGTGTCGTAACGACACTTTTATTTTTCGTGTCTTCGGATTACAAAACAAGGCTCTCTATGAAGAAAGTGCTCCTTATCCTGTCGTTCGCAGCCGTCGCGGCTTCGGGTGGCGCCATGGCCCAGAACGTCGTGCTCGGCGACCGGGTCCCCGAGCTCAAAGTCTCGAAATGGCTCGACGACAACCAGCCGGCGGCCGCTCCGGCGACCTACATCGAGTTTTTCCACTCCTCGAACCCCGCCTGCATCACCTCGCTCAAACGCCTGAAGGAGATCACCGACAAAACCGGGGCCAAACTGCGCGTGATCGTCGTCACGAAAGAAGATGCCACGAAAGTCACGCCGCTGCTCAGGCCCTACCTCTCGAAGCAGATCGGCGCAGCCCTCGGCTCGGAAAAGGGTTTCACCGCCTTCGGCGTGACCTATGTGCCGTTCGGGGTGCTCACGGATGCCAGAAACCGCGCGGTATGGATGGGCAACTCGCTGCAATTCAATGAAAAACTGATCGAACAAACAACCAGGTAACACTCCATGTCATTCACCAAGATAGACCACTACGAAAAAGAATATGCGGACACGCATCACGATACGGCCCTCAACGTCACGGAAGGCGTTGAGGACCAGCCCATAGTAAGCCCTTACTTCAAACGCCGCAAGAAGCGTGCGCTCTCGACCGGGGAGTACGTCGCGGGCATCCTCGCGGGCAACATCACCACACTCTCGCAGGCCATCACGCTGGTCGAATCGTCCAACCCGGCGCACTATGCGCAGGCGCAGGAGATCATTGAGGCGTGTCTGCCCCACGCCGGGAAATCGGTCCGCATAGGCATCACGGGCGTCCCGGGAGCCGGCAAATCCACGTTCATCGAAGCTATCGGCAACATGGTCGTATCGCTGCGCCACAAACTCGCGGTGCTGGCCATCGACCCCTCGTCGGAACGCAGCGGAGGCTCGATCCTCGGCGACAAGACCCGCATGGAGAGCATCTGCAACAACCCTTCGGTCTTCGTGCGCCCCTCCCCTTCGGCGGGATCGCTCGGAGGCGTGGCCCGCAAGACGCGCGAGACGATCGTGCTGTGCGAGGCCGCCGGGTTCGATGTCATCTTCATCGAGACGGTGGGCGTCGGGCAGTCGGAAACCGCCGTGCATTCGATGGTAGACCTCTTTATGTTATTGCAGATCTCGGGCGCGGGCGACGAATTGCAGGGCATCAAACGCGGCATTATGGAGATGGCCGACCTAATGGTCATCACCAAGGCCGACGGCGAGAACATCCACAAGGCGGAGTTGGCCCGGACGCAGTTCCAGGGTGCATTGAGGTTGTTCCCGGTGCCCGAATCGGGCTGGCGGCCCAAGGTCTACACCTCGTCGGCGGTGGCCAAGACAGGTCTGGAAGAGGTTTGGAAAGGCGTCGAGGAGTATCTCGAACACATCGAGAAAAACGGCTATTTACAGCACAACCGCAACCGGCAGAACAAATACTGGATGTACGAAACGATCAACGAAGCGCTGAAGGAGAGTTTCTACCGCGATGCGGTGGCGGAATATGTGAAAAGGCTTGGCCGGTATTGTAAAATAGAAATTTTACAGGTGGATGATGAGAAGACGCCGGATAATGCATCGGAAGCGGAAGAGGAAATAATTCGGAAAAAAGAAGCCGGCCGAATTTTAAAACTTCTCAAAGAGGATGCCTGTGTTGTGACTCTGGAGATTACAGGAAGAATGTATGATTCCGGGGAATTTGCGCATACCATCGATAAAATGCAGACTTCCGGCATCAGTCATATACAGTTTATAATCGGCGGCTCTCTGGGCCTTCATTCTCAAGTATGCAAGAAGGCTGACCTGGCGGTCAGCTTTTCTAAAATGACGTTCCCGCACCAGCTGATGCGGGTTGTTTTGTTGGAGCAGAT
>DETS01000103.1:3677-3907 GCA_002361735.1 Lachnospiraceae bacterium UBA3282
GCTGATGCGGGTTGTTTTGTTGGAACAGATATATCGGGCTTATCGGATTATACATGGAGAGCCATATCATAAGTAAGCACAAAAGTGCTGCGGAAAAGAGGAAAATTATGAGAATGTATGATCTTATCATGAAAAAAAGGAATGGCGGTATCCTGACGGAAGAGGAAATCAATTATATGGTTTCCGAATATACGGCGGACAGAATACCGGATTATCAGATGTCCGCCATG
>DETS01000103.1:4203-4431 GCA_002361735.1 Lachnospiraceae bacterium UBA3282
CCGGATTATCAGATGTCCGCCATGATGATGGCAATCTATTTCAGAGGGATGACTGAGGCGGAGACTGTGGCGCTCACCATGGCTATGGCACATAGCGGGGATATGATGGATTTAAGCGGGATTCAGGGTGTAAAAGTAGACAAACACTCCACCGGCGGTGTGGGTGATAAAACATCCATAGCTCTTACCCCGATGGTAGCGGCCTGTGGAGTAAAGATTGCCAAGATG